>CAOKJJ010000170.1 GCA_948468465.1 uncultured Eubacterium sp.
CCAGTACTGGCAGCAGCATTTTCTCCAATATGGCAGGCTGCCTTAAAATGCCTGTGTCTAGGAATAATAAAGTTGAACAATATAGTAATAAAGTCGTACATTTTCATAATAAAGTTGTACAACATCTGCCATAGACGATAATTGATAAAAAAATCGTACAATCACAGTGACTAAATGATAAAAAAGTCAGACAATATTTAACCTTATTCGGTTGATGAAAGCGTCAGAAAGCGGTCAATGAAATAGTAGAGGGAAACCGGCTTGGGGTGCAAGGCATGTCAGGCTTTTCTTTTGTAAAACTATTTTATCAAAAAGTTGCTATAAAAGCCAGGTTTTTGATGAATGGAGAATTATATTACATGGCTAATATTGTAAGACCTTTTTACAAATGCTGATACGGAATTGTAAAACTTTATTATGAATAGACAGCCTGTCCAGAAGTAATAAAGTTGGATAATTTTTGAAATAAAGTTGTATATTTTGCAAAAAAGATTGAAAAGAACCAGGCTTAATTACAAAAAGGTATTTATAATTTTCAGCTTAATTGCAAATGGATGCCGCTGTCCCGTGATAATTAAGTGTGACAATATGATAATAAAGTAAAATGAAAGGCGGGAAATGGAGATAGAAAGAAACCAGATTTATGAAGGCGACTGCATGGAAATATTAAAAGAGCTTCCAGACGCAGGAGTGGACCTGGTCATTGCAGATCCGCCTTATTACCGTATGAAAGGCGGTTTTGATTTTGTTTTCCAGTCAGTCCAGGAATATCTTGAATGGTGTATGTCCTGGGTGGCAGAATGCTACAGGGCCTTAAAGCCGTCTGGCGCGTTTTACTGCTGGGGAAGCTGCCAGATGATCGACAAGCTTTCCGTACATGTTTTAGACCGGTTCGGCTGGATAAAACGGAATCTGATCGTCTGGAATTATGCGACAGGGCGCCCCGGGCGGTCATCCTACCGGCATGAGAGTGAATTCATGTGGTTTTACAGCAATCCGCTCCATGAAATCAGCCATGATGATATCCGTATTCCTTACTATGCCGGGGGTGAAAAGGACAGGAGAAAGAATCCCAAAGGGAAATCCTGCGGGGACGTATGGGAATGCTCCAGGGTCAAGCCTAATTATAAAGAGGCAACCGGACATCCGACGCAGAAGCCGGAGAAACTGGCAGACAGGATCATATCCGCGAGCAGCAGGCCAGGGGACCTTGTCCTGGTGCCGTTTGCCGGATCAGGGACGGAAATAGTTTCGTGCATCAGGAAACGGCGGGATTTTATAGCGGCGGAGATCAGCCCTGTTTATGTGAGGGAAATCATCCGGCCGCGGATAGAAAAGGCAGTAAAGGAAAATACGGATAGAAAGGAGCAGGGATGAACAGGAAACTTCTCAGGGTGCTTGACGAGATTGATAAAACAGAGGCTAAGATAGCGGAATGGCAGGGCCACCTTGCCAGCCTCCATGAGCAGAGGGTGCAGCTTGAGGAAAAAGAGATCGTCAGGGGAATGCGGTCCATGAACCTGACCAGCCGTGAGCTTGTGGCTGCAGTGGACGGCCTGTGCGCCGGGAAACTGACGCTGGCCGCTGTGCCGGAGCCGGACGGCGCGGGTGTGGGAGACGGGACATCCGGACAGGAAGCGGACAGCATTGCGGGCGGCGTTTACATGCCGGAAGTGTCCGGAACCGGCGGTGAAACAGCAGAAAATACATAATAATGCAGCATTGGAAGGAGGATTTGCAGCATGAAAGGAAATCTGAAAAGGATGTGCGCCGCTGTTGCGGCCGCCGCAGGGCTGACATTTGCATGCACGGAGCCTGCGGCTGCTTACAGCGACGGTGCCGCGCAGCAGGAACAGGCGGTGGAAGCAGAAGAAGAACTGTGGCCTCTGGAAGAACAGGAGCCGGAGAAAACAGGATCCACGCCTTTTTCCATGCCCGGCAACGGGGAGCTTGTGGACGATGTGGAAGATGGCGGCGCGTCAAAGCAGTTTCTGACTGTACAGACAAAAAACGGGAACACATTTTATATTGTCGTGGACAGATCCGGCAATACAGAAAATGTCTACATGCTTTCGCTGGTGGATGAAAACGACCTGGCAGAGTTCATCGAAACAGCAGACAGCGGCGGGGATGCGGCCGCACTGGAAATACCGGAGCCGGCGCTGGATCTGGAAACTTCTGCGGATGAAGAAGAAGCGGGGGACGGGCAGGAAGATGACGCGGACGGGGAGAAGCAGGAGGAAGGCACAGGGAAAGGCGGATCCATCCTTGTCATCCTGATCCTGGGAGTATGCGCTGCCGGAATCTGTTACTGCCTGAAAACGGCCAGGGCACAGAAAAAATCGGACAGTATAGAAGAAGAATCCCTGGAATTTTACAATGATTACGAAGAAAACCAGGGAGACAGTTCTGAAAATGAAGAATAGGGGGGAATAAGAAAGCGGGGGATGCATGGCGCAGCCTCCGTTTTAATTAAAAAATATGGACAGACAGATTCTTATTGTTACAGAAAAACCGAGCGCGGCAGAGAGCATAGCTGCAGCACTCGGTATCAGCCAGAAAAAGAAAGGATATTTTGAGGGCGGCGGATATATTGTGGCATGGTGCATCGGCCATCTGGTCGTGCCGTCGCCGCCGGAGCGGTACGGGGAGCAGTGGAAAAAATGGAGCCGGGAGAGCCTGCCGCTTCTGCCGGAGCACTGGAAATATGAGGTAAAAAAAGAAACAGAAGGGCAGTATAAAATTCTGGAGAAATTTTTTTCCGGTGCGGATGAAATTGTAAACGCATGCGACGCCGGACGCGAAGGCGAGCTTATTTTCAGGCTTGCCTATGAAATGGCCGGCTGTACGAAGCCCGTCCGCAGGCTCTGGCTTTCCTCAATGGAGGAAAAAGCTATCCGCGAGGGGCTTGCAGACGCGGCGCCGTCCAGCCAATACGACAGGCTTTACCAGTCTGCATTATGCAGGCAGCGGGCGGACTGGCTGGTCGGGATCAACGGCACAAGGCTGTTCACCACGCTCTACGGGGGCAGGATCTTAAAAGTGGGCAGGGTCCAGACGCCTGTGCTTGCCATGGTCACAGGCCGTGAAAAGGAGATCGCGGGGTTTAAGCGCACACCATATTATACCGTCCACATTTTCTGCAGCGGCATGGATGCGGCGTCCGGGCGCATGGAAAAAGAGGATGCAGAGGTCCTTGCGGAAGCCTGCCGGGATGGGAAGGCCGTCGTGGATTCGCTGGAAAGCGGGGATAAGGCGCTTGTGCCGCCGAAACTTTATGACCTTACTTCGCTCCAGAGGGATGCGGACCGCATATTCGGTTTTACGGCGAAGCAGACGCTGGAATGCCTGCAGCGCCTTTATGAAAAAAAGCTGGTAACTTACCCGCGGACGGACAGCCGGTATTTAACAGACGATATGGAACAGGCGGCAGGGCGTTCAGCGGAAGCTGCAAAACGGGCTTTTTCAGATATATTTGCACAAACCGGCGCGGATGCCGCCCCGGATATGTCCGCACTCCTTGACAGCCGGAAAGTTTCTGACCACCACGCGCTTATTCCAACGTGTGAGGCCGGAAAGGCTGATATCCGGGCGCTGCCGGAAAACGAGGGGAAGATCCTTGCGCTCGTGTCGTGCAGGCTGTTATGCGCCGCCGGCGGGAAGCACCTGTACCGCACATCCAGGGCGGGGTTATCCTGCGGCGGGCAGGCTTTTATGGTTTCCGGCAGGACGGCTGTGGAAAACGGCTGGAAAGATTATGAGGATGCGTTCCGGCAGTTTTATAAGATCCGGAATGAAAAAGATCCCGGCAGCCTGGAAGAAAGCGAACCACTGCCGCCGCTTGCAGAGGGGCAGGAGTTTGACGTCGTGCGGGTGGAAGTAAAAGAGCATTATACACAGCCGCCAAAAAGGTTTACTGACGGCTCGCTTCTTGCGGCAATGGAGCGCGCCGGTTCGGGCAGCATGGCGGACGGCGTGGAACGCAGGGGCCTGGGGACGCCCGCTACAAGGGCAGACGTGATCGAGAAACTGGCAGCGGACGGGTTTATCAGGCGTGAGAAAAAGCAGCTTGTCCCGACAGAGGAGGGGATGCAGCTTGCAGGCATCCTCCCGGATGCTGTGAAATCCCCGGAACTTACGGCAGAGTGGGAAAATTCGCTTGCGCTCGTAGCGGAGGGGAAAATGGCCGCGGATGATTTTATGGGCGGCATCGAAGAAATGGTGTCCAGCCTTGTCCGCAGTTACGGGAATGCCGGCGTGGATGCTGCGGCAAAGGAGCTGTTTGTGGCAAAGCGCACCGTCCTCGGCGTCTGCCCGAAATGCGGCGGGCAGGTCGTCAAGGGGAAATACGGCGCATACTGTGCGGAGAAATGCGGGATGGGGATTGCAAAATATTATTCCACGCCGTTTACCGACAGCCAGGTGAAAAGCCTTCTGGACGGTAAAAAGATACTTATGGAAGGGCTGGAAGGCAGGGACGGGAAGCCGTATGACATGTTTCTGGAGCCTGCCGGGATTGAGGGATATTCTTATGAAAAAGACGGGAAGCAGTTCCATGGGTTCCGCTTTGCGTTTAAAAAATCCAGCCCGGCAAAAAAAGGGAAAACGGAATGAAAACCAGGCAGGGAAAGACTGCGGAAAGGAAAATTTATGGGGAAAAGAAGCGGAATACAAAACCGGGCGGCGGCTGTTTTTCTTGCAGCCGCCTGTTTATGCGGCAGTTTCACGCAGCCGTGCAGCATCATTTATGCGCAGGAGGGTGCGGCAGCGGACGGCATTTTAGAATCTGACGCGGGCACAGTGCCGCAGGCCGGGACAGCGGATACGGTATCAGGCTCCGCTATCCGTAACGACGGTGTGGAGCCGGAAACAAAGGTGGAAAGCGGCGCCGGGACAGAAGATGAAAATGTAGGAGAACCTGTAGACGGGGAGTATACTGACAGCAGCGGGGTTGTGTTCAAGTACCGCACAGACAGCGGGGAGGCGGATATTTACCAGATATCCGGCTGTCCGGGGAAAGATGTGAGCATACCGGGCGAGATCGATGGTTTCCCGGTAACGCGCCTGACGGCGGAAATGGGGAATATTTCTATCAGTTCGCTTACGATACCGGAAACGGTTGTGTATGTGGCGGAAAACGCATTCCATTACACGCAGATCGGGACGCTTTATTACAATGCGGCGGATGCGGCGGATATTGAGGGCACCGGCGCATACGGGCCGTTTGGATATGCGCAGATCGGGAACTTCCAGACAGGCGCGGGCGTGAAAGCCATACCTGGGAAGATGTTTGCGGGCGCTGTTTTCCAGCAGGAAAGCATCCTGCTGGATGTGCAGGAGATCCGGGATGCGGCGTTTTACAGCGCGGAATTTAAAGAAGTTACAATCGGGGAAAATGTCGCGGCCATTTCAGGCGGGACGTTCCGGTATGCAAAGATGGAAAAGCTGAATTACAATGCTGCCAGCGCACAGACGGATAAGACGGACGGCTATGTGCAGGCGGCATTTTTTAATGCCGAGGTCGGGGAGCTGGAGATCGGCGGGGGCGTGGAGAAGCTGCCTTATGGGTTTATGGCCGGCGCAAAGGTTTCACAGGATTCGCTTACAATACCGGACAGCGTGGCATCTATTGAAAGCTATGCTTTCTTTGCAGGCATGTCCCCTGGGAATATGTCATTCGGCACGCTGACCATAGGGAAGAACGCGGAACGGCTTGGGGATTATATTTTCGGCAACTGCAGGATCGGCCACTGTGTCATTAACCTGCTCAAAGCGCCTTCCGGCATGACATCCTATGTAGATTCCCAGCCGGAATGCGGCAGCCTGGTGTCGCACAACCTTGGCACTTATTTTAATTATTTCAAGGCAAAAACAGACAAAGAAAACGTAACGGTGCTGTGTAAAGATTTTAAGACGGACAGGTGGCCGGAAGTGTACAATGAGGAAAAAGGCTGTTTTGCACAGATGGTGGTCGTGTCCTGCACAGAATGCGGGCATACGGAACACAGTTATGAATATAGCGACGCCTTTACGGTTGTGTTCACGGACCATGACGGGACGGAGCTGTCCAGGCAGCACCTGCATCCGGGGGAGGATGCGGACGCGCCGGAGGAAGCGCCGGAACGGGAAGGCTGGAAATTTACCGGATGGGATAAGGATTTTACAAATGTATCTGAAAATTTGACAGTAACGGCGCAGTATGAAGCCGTGCGCTATACGGTCACTTTCAAATGCGGGGATGAGACTGTCAGCATCCAGGAAGTCCCGCATGGAGGGGCCGCCAAAGCGCCGGATGCGCCAAAGCTGGAAGGACATAAATTTACAGGCTGGGATGCTGACTTTTCAAACATAACAGGGGATCTGACGGTCACAGCGCAGTATAAGGCGGAATCTTACGCCGTCATGTTTTTTGACGGGACAAAGGAACTCAGCAGGCAGTACGTGGATTATGGCTGCGCCGCCAAAGCACCGGAAGAACCGGCGCATGAGGGGATGCAGTTTACCGGCTGGGACAGGGATTTTAGCAGGATAACGGAAGAAACGGCGGTTTTTGCGAAGTTCGCCAAAACAGGCCATACCGTAACTTTTATGGACGGGGAAAAGGAGCTTTGCAGGCGCGCCGCTGCGCATGGCGGGGATGCAGAGCCGCCGGAAAACCCGGTACGTCCGGATGAAGCATGGGGCAGATGGGTTTTTACCGGCTGGGACGGGACCTACCGGAATGTGACAAAGGACGAAAACGTTTATGCGCGTTTTGAAAAATCTTTGAACCAGTATAAAGTTATTTTTTATGACGCATACGGAAAAGCCATCAGCACACAGACCGTGGAATACGGCGGGAAAGCCGAAGCGCCGCAAGCGCCGGAAAAAGCAGCAGACGCACAGCACACTTATATTTTCAAAGGATGGGATGCGGATACGGAAAACATTACGGCGGACACTGCTTTCCATCCGGTTTATGAAAGCAGGGACATTGGCGGAAACAGCGGCAGCGCTAAAACATATACGGTGACATTTATGGATGGTAACACTGTCCTTGACGTCCAGAAAGTGGAAGCAGGAAAGGATGCATCCGTTCCCCAAAATCCGTCGCGTCCGGGCGAAGCATGGGGGAAATGGATCTTCACCGGCTGGAAAGGCCGTTATAAAAATGTGGCAGCGGACGAAACTGTGTATGCGTGTTTTGAAAAAAAGCTGAATAAATACAAAGCTGTTTTTTATGACGCTTATGGAAACATTATAAGTACGCAGACAGTGGAGCACGGCGGGAAAGCGGAAACGCCGGAAGCGCCGGAAAAAGCGCCGGACGCAAAGCATACCTATATTTTCAAAAAATGGGATGCCGATACGGGGTATATTACGGCAGACACCGCCTTCCATCCGGTTTATGAAAGCAGGGACAAAGACGGATCCGGCAATGGCAGCGAAAACACCAAAACATATACAGTCACATTCATGGACGGGAATACTGTCCTTGACGTCCAGAAAGTGGAAGCCGGAAAGGACGCATCCGCCCCTAAAAATCCGTCCCGGCCGGGCGAAGCATGGGGAAAATGGATCTTTACCGGCTGGAAAGGGCGCTATAAAAATGTGGCAGCGGACGAAACTGTGTATGCGTGTTTTGAAAAAAAGCTGAATAAATACAAAGCTGTTTTTTATGACGCATACGGAAACATTATAAGTACGCAGACAGTGGAGCATGGCGGGAAAGCGGAAACGCCAGAAGCGCCGGAAAAAGCAGCGGACGCACAGCACACCTATATTTTCAAAAAATGGGATGCTGATACGGGGAATATTACGGCGGATACAGCTTTCCACCCGGTTTATGAAAGCAGGGACAAAGACGGATCCGGCAATGGCGGAAGCGGTTCTGACGGAAACAGCGGCTCCAATAACAATGATGGTTCCAGTAATAACGATGGCTCCAGTGCTAACGGCGGCGGTTCCAACAATAACGGTGGATCCGACAGCAGTGGCGGCTCTGGCAATGGCAGCGAAAACACCAAAATATATACAGTCACATTCATGGACGGGGATACTGTCCTTGACGTCCGGAAAGTGGAAGCCGGAAAGGATGCATCCGCTCCGAAAAAACCATCCCGCCCGGCTGAAAAATGGGGGAAATGGCGTTTTACTGGATGGAAAGGCAATTATCAAAATGTCACAAAAGATGAAACTGTGTATGCACATTTTGAAAAAAGACTGAACAGATATAAAGCTGTTTTTTATGATGCGGCTGGAAATGCGGCCAGCGTTCAGACAGTGAAGCACGGAGGCAGTGCGAAAGCGCCAAAAGCGCCGAAAAAAGCGCCGGACGCACAGCACACATATATTTTTAAAGGCTGGGACGCGGATACGGAAAACATTACGGCAGACGCCAGCTTCCATCCGGTTTACAAAGCGAAAGCCCGCACTTATACGGTCACTTTTATAAATGGCAAAAAAATACTTTCTGTGCAGGACGTGAAATACGGCTCTGCTGCAAAAGCCCCGAAGAAACCGGTGAAGAAAGCGGACGGAAAATGTGTTTATAAGTTTGCGGGATGGGATGCAGATTTTGCCTTTATTACAAAGGACACCGTAATCCATGCGCTGTTTGACGCAAAAGAAAACAGCAGCAACGATAAAACAGCGGACCAAAAGAAAGATACAGGCAAAGATATAAACAAAGATACAAACAAAGATACGGACAAAGGAAAACGTACAGAAAAAAAGAATGGCACAGGAACGGATAAAAGGAACCGTGATGGCACAGGCAGCAAGAATGCTGGCAGAGATAATAATATAAAGAAAAACAGCGGAAACAATGCTGGCAGAACGGACGGCACAGCCGCAAGAGGGACGGATGGGGCTGCAGCAAAGCCGGGAAACGGCAGAAAAACCGGAAGCGGAGGATACACTGCAGACAGCGGTTCAAAAACTGGAATTGGGACAGGGAAAAGTAACCCACGGACAGGAAATGGGAACCCGGAAATGGCAGGGCCTAAGCCATCTGTCCAAAGGCCGGCAGCGGGCGCATCTGCACAAAAACAGGAACAGCAGGCCGGCAGCAGGGCATCCAGCCATGCGGACGACAGACCGGCAGCGGGCAGCAGGCACGAAAAAGAAACAGCCAATGATAATAAAATAGTCCCGGAAAAACCAGAAGAAAAAATGAATGGGGACAGCAGCCGCAAAACGGCAGATGACACTGGCAGCAGCGAAAAAGAGCGGCGGAATCCGGGCGGATTTTCCATCCTGCTGCTTCTCTTTACGGGCGCTGTATTCGCTGCGGCCTTTGCATGGCTTTATCTGCGGGCTTTTCGTAAGTACAGGGTCACAGGTACGGTCTGTGACGCAGACGGGAACCCTGTCTGCGGGGCGCATATCCTGCTTTCAGGTGAAAAGACACTGGAAACCTGCACGGACGGGCAGGGGAAGTTCTGCTTTGACGGGATTGGAAAAGGCATCCGGCAGCTTGAAATCTGGCTGGACGGGGACAGCGCGCAGCTTTGCATGGATATACGGGTTGGCGAGCAGGATGCGGGAAAAGCGTTCCGGATCCGCAGCTCACACTGCACCCGCATAGGCCATGCGCTGGAAAAGGATGGCTATGCAGTTAATGTGTCATTATAAAGCTGCAGTGGCGGGCACCGTGCGTTTTGATGCCGTGCATGGCAGACATTTTTTGTAATCTTACAAACAGCAGGACAGCCCCCTGGCGGGCTGTCCTTTTTATGGTTTCATTTGGAGGGGATTTATGGCGGAAAAATATAATACAATACTCCAGCTTGCTGCAGATACAGAAAAGAAAGTCACAGGCAGCGCGGAGGAATGGCGCCGGTTCATGGATACGGCGGGACGCTTCTGCAAATACACGTTCCAGGACCAGCTCCTTATTTATGCGCAGAGGCCGCGCGCAGCCGCCTGTGCGCCCATCACCGTATGGGATAAAATGGGGTGCTGGGTCAACCGCGGCGCAAAAGGAATCGCGCTGGTCGATACGGCATCGCCGCGCCAGAAGCTGAAATATGTTTTTGATATGGCGGACGTGACGCCGGAAAGGAAAAAGGACGGGCATCTCCCGTACATCTGGAGTGTGAATCCTGAGCATGAACAGGCCGTTATAGACGCATTAGAAGCCGTTTATGGAAAAACGGATGCGAAATACCCTTTTGCAGACCGCGTTATGGAGCTTATGATGGAGGCTGCAAAGGGCGTTTATGAAGAATCCGCGCGGAGGATTGCCCCGTATGTGAAAGGAAGCCGCCTGGAAGGGGAAGAATGGCGTTCCTTTTCCGTCAGGGTTTACGGTGCCATGCTGGAAAGCGCGCACTGCGAAGTGATGGGGGCCTGCGGCTCTGATATACGGCCACAGAAATATTCATTCTATGATATAAAATATTTCAATACGCATGGGGCGCTCTGCATGCTTGGAAACGAGATCAATGCCTTTGTGCGCCCGGTTATAGCCGAGATCGGGCGTGCAGTGCGGGAATATGAAAAACAGAAAGAAGAAACCAAAGTTGTGCAGACGCACATTGAGGGAAAAAATGCCGGGCAGGGGCAGAAAAGCCTTGCATCCACGCCTGAAACCGGATATAATGCTTTAAAGCGTGAAAGCACGATTGAAAACAGCAGAAAAGAAAACAGTGATACGGAAAGGGGAGGCGCATATGGAACTGACGTACAGACAGGAAGGGGATTACCTGGTGCCGGATATCGAAATGGACGAGCAGCCGGAAGGGGAACTGAGGAAATTCGGCCTGCTTCGGAAAAAATTCCTGATGGAGAACAGGGAAGGGG
>CAOKJJ010000171.1 GCA_948468465.1 uncultured Eubacterium sp.
GTGGTCTCGATACGACTGTAAACTATCATTTCATCAGCCGGTCACAGGTGTCGGCAGCGGCAATGGCTTATTCTGGCGAGGATGTCAGAAGAAGAACTGGTCTGCAAAATACAGCGTAAATTCCAGTGGTATGAGCCACAGAGTGTGCAGAGGGTGGAAATCCCGAAAAGCAATGGGAAAACAAGACCTCTGGGAATACTCACGATTATGGACAGGCTGATACAACAGTGTGTCTTGCAAGTGTTGGAGCCTATTTGCGAAGCAAAATTCCATGACAGCAGTTTTGGGTTACGCCCAAACAGAAGCCAGGAACATGCGGTTGCATTGGCGGAAAAATATGTGCAGCAGTCGCACTTGCCTCCATTGTCCGTTGCGAAATGGTCAAGCACACTGAGACATTCACAAAAATAAACCAGGTGTTCAAAGCTGCGCAGGGAGATCGCCTGGTTTATTTTCCCCTTCAAAACCCGCGCTTTCCGTTCACACAGGTTGTTGTCAGGCTCAACAAGCGGGTTTGACAGAAACAGCAGGTGGTTATGCTTGTATTTACCCATCCTCAAATATAAGTTATACCCATCCTTATAATAGTCTGATGGCGGCTCGTCTTCGTATTCTTTTGTGGCTGTCTGCATGATGGCGTCATACTTTGCCTCAAATGCAGCTATTTTTTCGTCTGCCATTCCTTCCGCAGTCATGTTGTTCTCATGGATTATCTTCTGTATCAGGGCCAGCATCTGCTTGTTCCAGGCAAGGTTTTTCTCATTTTCTATGCTGTCCTTAAGGCAACGCTCTATATGTACCATGTACTCCTGGTGGTCAGAGTCATAGCTGTAAAAGCATGCCTCGTGGTCATGGATGAGGATCCCGCCATATGTTTCCACCGGCGTCCCCTTTATCCCGGCATGGCCTTTGCTTTCCCGTGCAAAGTACATCGTTGCGCAGCCATTGCTGCATACAACGACAGAACGATTGTCCCCGTTGACCCTGGCTACCGTGCCGTCTACATGCATGACAGGTGCGTCAAGCAGCGCTTTGAACAGGCCGTCCTGTTCACGTTTGACCCTTTTCCCGCGACAGCCGGTAACAAGCTGCAGCATGGCTATGACAAAAATTTCACGGTAGATATCCGGAAAAATTTCTTTGAGTTTGTAATCCAGGGAACCGGACAGCTGTTTAGAATCGCATAGGCCCCATAGTTTTTAACAATCGGATGCAGCGGCATGGCGCATACCATACGCATTTGGAATAAAACCGTCTTCAAGGGTAATCTTCCCGACAGATTTTCCTGTTACTTTACGTGGTTTTCCTGCTGAACAGCAGATGCAACGTGTCGCTGGAGAAAACGGCACGGTTCGTTTGTGACATTACGGACGACGCCCTCTCGCCATCTGTCGGGATGATCAGCGGCCTGTGCCAAGAATTTTCATTAAAAAGCAAAGCGGAACAGGACGGCCTGTCGGCAAATTGTTGAAAAAATTGGTTGAATTTTATTAAAAAATATGCTATAATCAAGTACAGTAAGTGCAGTGAGCGAATTAATTTATGTAAAATGCCAATATGATACTGGTAAATAGCTTTTTAAGGGATTAATTATGAGAATTAATTGTATGACAATAAGCCGTATAGGCGCGCATGCGCAGACAGGAGTAATTGGAAAAGTATATAGTGCATGCATGGCAGTAATTCAGATTATTTCATAACTGTACGAAAAAATTTTTCATATTTAATATGAAAATTTTTTTCGTACAGTTTTTTTATGTCTCTGTGATTAGACTAAAAATAAAGGTTGAATTATTATTGCAAATATAGTACAATTGCAGCTGTATGCTGATTTATAATCCTGTAGAAGCAATGGAAAATTATAAGGTATCCTGTGCACAATTTATGGAAAGGGGATAAGAAATCATTATTTATTGAAAATGTTACTGTATGCGGAAATCCTGCATATAATAATTAGATAAGTAATGTACAGGTGAGAAAAATGGAAGGGTTTCGGAATATATGCTTCATCCATACAGATGAGGATTCCTATCAGGCATGCTATTTTAAGCAGTTTTTTAAATGGATTGGTTTTTCGTACTTTTCGTATGTACCAGGAAGCATGGGGGTAAAATGCGATATTTTAAAAAAGCCGGAAAATAGGGGATTTGATATTGTTGTGAGCATAAATCAGGCGGCAGAACAGGCAGACCGGGAAATTGCCGGACTGTTTGCCGGACAGTTCATCAGTTTTGTACTTCCGCAAGGTGCGGATAAAAATACAAATATCAACCTGCTGATAGAAAAAGTGCAGGAAAAAGTGCCCAAAAGCGCAGAGAACGGAGTGATATCCGAACTGCTTAAAATTTATAAAAAAAATGATATGGCGGAAATCTTATATGAATATACAAATGTGCTGATAAAGCAGGCCGATGAGACCCTGTACACAGCAGTGTATGAAAAATATGACAAAATCCTGAAGGAATTAGATATTCTGGGGGATAAAATAGATGCTGCCAAAGGCATGATGGAATACTTTTTGTATGCAAAATACAGCTGTCAGCGGAAGATGAACGAGCTGTATGATTTGAAAAGCTGGATTTTCAAATACGATCCGGCACAGATGATCGGGCAGATGGATGAAATCTACCGTTATGATCCGGGATTTTACAGAGTCGAATATTTGAAGGCGAAAACAGCGGAATTGGATTTGATGGAGCGTGTGCGTGCAAAGCAGTTTTTTTATAACTGTATTCAAAAGAGTACGATTGAAGTGTGCAAGAGTTATCTGCATTACCAGCTTGGCAAGTGGCAGGATGCCGGAAGGCAGATTTATGAAGCGGAAAAATCCTATGAATGCGCTTACAAGTGTAATCCTGCTGATATAAAGGCAGTTTTTAAAATGGCGGTGTATGCGAAGAAAATCAGGGATAAGCAGACGGAAATAAAATATCTGCAGCTGCTCATAAACAGGTGGGAGGAACGCTGTCATAAAAGGCACAGGGTGCCCCTGATGGATTTGGAGTACGCATACAAAGCTTATATGCTGATGGATGATGCAAGCCGTACAAGCATAGTGGACAACAAATACTATTTAGTGGCAATGGATATTCTGGAATTTGTCAAAAATCTGGAAAAAGAAGCCGATGATACTTACTTCGTAAAAAATCTGTATGGTTCAGATACCATGAAACATATTTGCAGGGGAATTGCATGCAGGATGGATATCAGCTGCAAATATTAATATTTGGAGAGATAAGATGGACCAGGGTACAGGTAATAGCAAAAAAGAGAAAAAGAATGATTCCCATATCATTCCGCTGATTGATTTACGCAAAAAGGGAGTGGTATATGAAGATGTGAGAAGATTCCCGGATTCTATTTATGAACACGTATATGCCAGAGCAGTAAAAGCGGTAGAGCAGATCGCTGCAGACAGCAGAAAAATAGAGGCTTTTGGGAATAAGGAAGCAGGAAGAAAGGATCTGGAGATTGCGAACGTAATATCTTTTATCGGAAGGCGGGGGACGGGAAAGTCTTCTGCATTATTGTCTTTCCAAAAGGCGCTCAGGCAGTACCGGAGGAGCAGGGATGTATACTATGAGAAACAGGAGCTTTCATTTAGCAGGAATGCGGATATGGAGGATGTCCGGTTCTTTACGCTGGACTGTATTGACGCGGCAGCAATGGAGGATTCGGAAAGTGTATTTACACTTGTACTGGCTAACATACTGGTAAAAATCGGAGAGTACAGTGAACAGGCAGATCAGGCAGAAAGTTCATATTTAAAGCGTTCCCTGCAGCAGAAGCTGGGGGAAATTTTTAAAGATTATACATCGCTTGCAGCAAGCCAGAAGGATATAGGTGAGTATTCAGCTTTTGAATATTTGAAAAATTCGGCAAGCAGCCAGCGGATACGGGTGAAATTTTCACAGATGGTGCAGGAGTGTCTGCAGTATTTTCTGGAATGCAGCCACAGTTCTGCCCGGAAGGCGTTTCTTGTCATAGCGGTAGACGATTTGGATATGGCTCATTATAACAGCCGTGTTTCAGGATGCGGCAAGGTGAATGCACACTCTTACGAAATTATGAGGGAAATATCCAAATATTTTTCTGTACCAGGCATAATCGTGCTGGCAGCTTATAACCATACAAATCTGCTGCAGCAGTGCAGCGGATTTTTTTACGGCAGCCTGGCCGATTATTACCGCCAGCTGGGTACTGATTCAGAGGCTTTAAGGTCTGGAGAAGCGCTGGCGGGAGAGTTTTTGGAAAAAGTATTTACACCGGTGTTTCGTTTGTATATGCCTTCATGGAAAAAGCGGGATTACTTTGAACGGAACATCCGGATTGATATTGGAAGCAGCATTGATGCTGATGATATACTAATACGCTACCAGAAAGCGGGCAGGACGGTGTTTAAAATAAAGGATCTGCTTTTGATCCTGTATGCAGAGAAAGCAGGTATTTATTATGACTATGAAGGGAAAAAGCGGCATTTTCTTGAGCCGGATTCTTTACGTGCGCTGAACAGTATCCTGCAGATTCTGATTGGAGAAAGTGTGAAAGAGAATCAGGGAGTGAACCAGCTGCATTTGCGGAAGGAAAACCGGGAGAATGTTTTTAAGCGGATTATGGATGATGTGTATTTCCGGTTTGTCAGTGAGCGTCTGTATCTTGAGACAGAACGAAGACTTTTTTCTGAGCTGCTTGAACAGCAGGCTGACCGGCGGAGTGAGCACATTGTACAGATTGTAGCGCCGAAAATAGAGCCGCTGGGCAGAAATAACAAATGGGAAATCCGGCATCTGTTAGAAGAAAAAAAGCGTTCTACGGACAATGCACGGATAAACGAGATTAACCAGCAGCTGAAATCAGCCAGAGATAACAGCGGGGCGTCATATAGTTACGCAGAGCTTCTGCACTGTATTTACCATATGACCAGACAGGAAAAATTTTTTTCAAAAGAGTTTGTGGCCTGTTTGCTTCATTCCTATACTGTCTGTATGGCGCAGATTTACGAACAGTCCAGGCAAATACTAGAGGACAGGGACATTTATATCCGTAAGTACCGTTATCACGCAGCTGCAGATAGTGCCCCAAGGGAACAGGAACCAGATATTGACGGTCTGGACTCATTTGAACAATTTAAAAGGCGTTTTTTTGAAGATACCGGGACAGAGGACGAAACTGGATACTCTAGCCAGATAGTGGCAGAGAACGAAAAACTTTATAGGGCAGATGAAGCTTATCAGGTGCTGAAAGGCATTATCGGACAGACTGTTCTTGGAAATTGGACACAATATTTTTTCCCGGCAGTGAAGCTGACTGAGAATGCAGATGAACAAAAAGAGGAAATTTTTGCTATTGCAAGCTTTCATCGGATTCGCGGGGCAGAATTTCAAGGAAAGTTTATGATAACGGGCGCAGCTATGGATGAAGATGTTCAAAGAATGCTCCGTGAGAGCATATTTTTTATGTCTATGTATACAGACTTGCTGCAGTGGGAAACGCTGGATATCAAAATTAGAACAGATAAAGACAGCGATATGTGTCAGGTCTGGATGGAATATAAAGGTGAAACGCATTTTGAACTTACTGCTTTTGTGAAACTGGCTATTTTGTACCGGGATTATCTGTATAAAATGGAGCAGCTTTTTACAGATGCTTTTTTAAATGCAAAAAAAGGTGCGGATGCAGGTACTGATGGTGTTGATCATGTAGTCATTGACGGGATTTGTGAAAGGATTAAAGCTTATTTTGCCAAATTGTGGGAAGCCTATTATGATTGGGATAAAAATTATGGAAATATGGTACTTCCGGTTCACAGCCTGGATCTTATGTATAACCTGACAAAACATCAGTTTTTAGAATGCAGGGAACAGAATACGGTAATGCCGAGACAGGAGTATAATGAAAAATTTATAGACAGCTATATCGATATGCTGTGGAAATTCTGGAAGCGTTTGGACAGGGCTGACCAGTTCTACTGTCTGCAGGGGAATGACAGATTTGCCGAAAAGTTTTTTCAATGCCCGTATATTCAGCTGCTGAGAAAGTTAAACGGTGACCAGAAGGCCAAAAGTTTTATAGAATCATATATTGAGAAACTGATTGGTGCTGTGCATAACTATGTAGTATTGAACAAACCTGCTGACGAAATATAAGGACAGGGAGGGAAAGCAAATGATAGATTTTGCGGCAAAGATTCTTGTAAAAGCGCTGCAGGATATTTCTTCCTGGGATATTTTAGACGGCAGGGTAAGCTATGATGCGATTCCGCTCAGACAGCTGCAGGATATCTGGTATCATTCGGAAGGGAATATGGATGAGACTGCTCTGGCACGTAAGCTGGATTATTTAAAAGAGTGGATGGATTTTCAGCTGCAGGCAAATAGATGGAAGCCGGATGCCGGCACAGAAGGTTATGAAGATTTGCCGGCGGTGGGCATTTTTGACCTTGTACATTGTCTGGCATCAAAACTGACTACGGTAAGCAGGGGCAGGATGGTATACAGGTATAAGTATTTAAAGACATGGCATTACCTGACTGGCAAAATAGGTTCGAACCTGTTTACAGCCAGTGCACTTGCGAAAAGAGACTATGAGAATAATATCAGCCGCAGGGATTTTCTAAATACAAATATTTTGTACCATGATAATCAGGTATTGAACGAGGTACTCGACAGGGGAATGTCAGAAAATCATTTCCACCTGCACGGTTCTACGCCGTATTTTCTGCTGTCATGGCTGTCGCTGATGAATTCTACAGTTATAGCGCGTACATCAAAGCTGTTAGACCAGATTAATGAGGAACCAAGAAGTCCGAAAATAAAGTACCGGTACAGCTGCCGGGAAGACAAATTCTCTATCCAGCATCTGAAAGCAGCGGCGGTCAGGGTATATTTATATGCCTGCCTGACTGGCCAGATGATAGAATTTGGAGAATATCATGCATCGCCAGAATGGCTGCTGGATTATATACTTGATACAGAACTGCCGTATACAGGCAGTTTTGCAGAACAAATGTACTGTGAAGGGGTAATGGCATGCGAAGACGAAAGTCTTAGGGAGTATTTAGAGCATCAATTCGAAGAAAATAATATGGAATACCTGGACAGGTACAGAGGAATCTGCTGGTTTTTTCAGGAGTGCTTTCCGTATATTCCGCTAAATGCACTGTCTTTAGACAGACCGCTTTTTGGAAGGGAAAACAGGAGGAAAATTACTGGATATATTTCGCGTAATTATGAGCCGTTTGCCCTCAGCCGCTGTGCATGGCTGTTTCATGGGAAAGATTTCGAAAAATACCGCGCAGAATGGATGCGCCAGACCCGGAATGCTTTAGAACATATGCTGCGGGAGCCGTATGCTTATGACTTAGGAACGATGCGGCAGCAGGTTCAGCAGGTAATTGACAGCCTGCACGCGGACAGCCCGCGGGAATTTAAGGATTATGCCCTTGGCAGCATCCCTCCGTGGGATGAGGATGACTGGCACCAGGCAGTTTTTTTCGGAGAGCGCTGGTTAATGTATGAGATGGAACGGAGGAGATTTTACAAAAAGAAGCAGGAGAACTGCGATGGCCATTTGTATAACCTGTTTTACATTTATTTGGTCATAAAGGAAGCTTTCCGCAGTGAACTGCTGCAGAATAATGATAAAATCGGGTTCCGTAATTTTCAGGCTTATGAAAGGCGCAAGAACTGGTTCACCACGACTTTTACAGTTGCAGAACTAGCGAGGATAGCGGTTGAGAGTGCTTTTTATAGCCAGAAACTGGAAAAACTGGAAATCAGGGTAATGCCGCAGAAAAGCTGCGCAGAAAATATACGTATGATTCATGGTTATGACCAGGTAATTGGGAAAATTCCAAAAGACTGTGGTGAAAAAGAGCCTGATTATTATTATGTCTTTCATTTTCGGAAAGAAAAGGACAGAATCTATAGGGACGGACAGTACTGGTGCAGACATGAAATGTATAGAAAAAAGCTGGAACAGCTGACCGGTGCGGTATTGTCTATGCGTGTAAAAAATCCGGAAACAGCAGTCCGTTTAAAAGGAATTGATGCGTGTTCCAGTGAAGACGGATGCCGGCCAGAGGTCTTTGCGGTTGTATTCCGCCGTCTGAAACAGCATACAGTATACCGTTCGGATAAGAAACAGCTTTTGCCGCAGTTAAGGGCCAGCTATCATGTCGGCGAGGAAAATCAGGATGTTTTAGACGGACTGCGGGCTATAGATGAAGCTGTTTATTTTCTGAATCTTGGGAGCGGAGACCGGCTGGGACATGCGACGATGCTGGGCGTAAATGCAGGTGAGTGGTACCAGAAAAACAGCTATACGGTCTCTATACGCCAGCAGGATTATCTGGATAATGTTGTATGGCTGTACCATAGAATGATTCATTACCACATAGCAAACAGCGACAATCTTCTGGAATATCTGGAACACGAATTTCATAGATATTTTAACCGCGTGTATGAAGATCATATCAGCCATGCCTATAATGCCGGTATCATGAGCAGAAATGCAGATGGCAGGGACAGGATGCACCCGCTGCAGTTTAACATCCATAACTATTATTATGCATGGGAATTGCGCGGCGACGACCCGCGTTTGTATGTGAATGGTTTTTACGATACCAAAATGCTTTTGGAAATTCAAAGTGACGAGCAAAGAATGAACCCGCTTTTAAATCCTGAAAAACGGTATATCGCAGAGGCAGCAGTTTTATATCATACATACCATTACAATGATGATGTCAGAAGGGAAGGGAACAAGCCGGTAGTAGTAAGAATTCCGCGCCATATGGTAAATGGTATTGCGTTTTTACAAAAGGCGATGCAGAAAGATATTGCAAAAAAAGGAATCGCTATAGAGACAAACCCTTCTTCCAATCTGATGATCGGAGGTCTGGCAGGCTATGATTCGCACCCGATTGTATCGTTTCACAATAAAGGGCTGGTCAGTGATGCTTCCTTATTAGAGGATTGTTCTCAGATACATGTATCGATTAATACGGATGACCTGGGTGTATTTACTACTACGCTGTATAATGAGTACACGCTGATGGCATATGCGCTGGAAAATAAAACAGACCGGGAGGGCTGTAATGTATATAAAAAGGACATGGTATATGACTGGATTGACCGTGTGCGGGAAATGGGGAATGCACAGTCGTTCAGCAGGAAGCTGATGCTGGGTGATACGAAAGAAACTGGTTTGGAACAGGAGAACGATTATGGTATACAGGAGAATATCCAGTAAGAGGCAGGCGCAGAAGGAACAGGAAAAATGGGAGCGTCAGATGATAGACAATTGGAAAAGCATCTGGTATGCAGGACTGCAGTCAGACAAACAAACGTACAGGCAGTCTTCTGAAGACTGTTTTGCGGAATGGCTGGATATGACTATGCATTTTTTAAGAAATGGAAAGCTATCGAATAAACGTAGGAATTTTTGGATGAAAGCGGCATCCATTTCCAGTTTTTTTGCTTACATATATTTTTGTAGTATGGTGGAATAAACAGAATGCAGCAGTAAGTGTGCTGACTCCGGTAATTTCCCTTATACCGCCGTATGTTGTCAGCCAGTGGATTAAAATCAAAAAGTATCAGGAGACCTGGAGCCGGTACAGTCGTTTTTATGTGTTGATTTTGCTGGAAATGGTGAAATATATTTATAACCTGGACCCGTATGGCAGCAGCCAGAATCCTCCGGCATGTTTTATGGATAAGGTGGTCAGCCTGACAGAAGAAAACAGAAATCGTTTTTATCATAATATGGTGAAAAAAGAAGATAAGATGTCCTTTCTTTCCCAAATAGCAGATAAGATTAAGTAAGGAGCTGGAAAAAAACACATTGCAATGTATGTAGCAGCAGAATGATACAAAAGCCGCAAGACAGATTTACGGCATTTTTATAACGTAAATCTGTTTTGCCAGCTGGCAGTATGTGTGATATTAAGATTATTGCTGAGATAAGCCAGTTCAGACAGTCATATTTATTAAACACAAAGTTTTATGACTGAATTATCTTGTAACGGTTCAGCTTGTCTGAACTGTTATGTTATTGTTCACGGGCAATGTCATTTACTTAAGGGTCAAGCATTATGATAGGCGATCGAAAATGCAAAATTGCGGTTAACTTAGTGAAAAAAGAAAGCGAGATGTCTTGAAATGGAACAAAATAATGCAGGAGTTTCATGAATGTAGCAGAATTTTGGACGGAGAGAAAAAAGCCGGGCACAGCTTTAAGACGGAACAAACTGCTTTTTTAAAACAGTTGAATCCGCCTGGAAATTGGTGTATATTAATCATGTTTTGCACGGTAGCTTTCCGCAAGTTCTGGATGCATTCCCCTTCTATGGTGAGGAACATGAGAATGAGCTGCTTAAAGCCAAGCTTCCTTCTTGTTACGTGAGAAGTCCCTGCCAGGCCTTTAGGTGTATTTTTCAGGGAGATCATCAATAGCGGCAAGCAGGATTGTTTTTACAGAATCAGAATACTTCATAATGGGTTTCTCCTTAGATTAAAAATAAAATATATACTGCAAATCCAAGGGCCGCTTTCGTTTCCTCTAAAACCCATCAGAAACGAAAGCGGCCGCACATTTTACGTATTTTGTCAACTGTTATTACTCAACTTTCCAGAATAAACGCATGAATGGATATTCCCTAATTGCCATCTAATTATTTGATCAGTTCGTCAATGGAATCTAATAAATCATTGGTATATAATACTCTCAAGACAG
>CAOKJJ010000172.1 GCA_948468465.1 uncultured Eubacterium sp.
TTATGCGGATGGTGTTCCGATACAGAGAAGCCATTTATTTTTAAACATCATACCTTAGAGGATATCTCCGATCGGGGTACATTCTATTGTCTGGTTTTATCTTTCCTGCTGTCCGGGGGATTTTCAAAACTGTCATAGAGAAAAAATAAAATATTTTTAGTAAAACCACATTGTCCGTAAAGGCTATTTTTGGTATAGTGATAGTAACGAAGGTTTCCCTGTATGGTTTTAAGGAAAGGATAAAAGATGGGTACAGATAACTTGAAACAGGCTCCGGGAACGGCGGAGTCCGGGGCGCAGGCTCCGGCCATCCAGCATGAGGACGTGGCCTTAAAGACGGCCTTCCGGTAGGAGGACTTGGTTCCACTGACACTCTGCCTGCTGATGGGCGGGGAGATGCCCCAGAAGGACAGGGTAGAGGAAGCGTACCGGATCATACGGGGTGCAGGTTCTGTTGGGCAGGATGAGCAGGATAAGATTGAGGCAGTATTGTATATTATGGCGGATAAATTTTTAGAGTCTGCTGAGAAGAAAGAATTGATGGAGGCGGTTGGAATGACAGAATTGGGACAGTTACTGGTGAATAGAGGAATTCAGCAAGGGATTGCACAGGGAATCGAACAGGGGATTGAACAAGGAAGTGAGCAGGAAAAAATAAAAATTGCAAAAAACCTGATTGGAACCTTGGATGAGAAAATGATTGCGGAAAAGACAGATCTCCCACTGAAAACGGTTCTGGAATTAAAGAAGAAAGCAGCCATCCCTATGGCGTAAGGAACTGTAAGTAAATAATATGATAAACTTGCGCAGGATTTTTCTTCGAGAGTGCCGCTCAAAAATCAGGCGCATAGCGGGCTATGTAACTGATTTTTGAGTGGTGCTATCGGAGAAAAAGACAAGTAAGTTTATCATATTATTTGCTTACAGTTCCTAAGTAAGCTGAAGAAAAATGATGCTTTGCTTTTCCACAGTAGCGTTTGCTGATGAGAAATCGACAGTAATTGTTTCTGACTCAGAAGATGTGTTGCGTCCGGTTGAATTTGAAACTGGTTTATCTATCGACGAAATTGTATCACAAATTGAAAATTCATATATATATATGGAGGTGCTTATGGAAATTTTAGGTTTTATAGGAATAATATTTTTTTTCATGGTACTTGTTTTGCTGATGAATTTCAGAGGTAACGCTTGGCAGGATTTTACAGATCATATTGCTAAAAAAGAGAATAATAAATCCTAATCTGGATACGCCAGAATCGTAATTGTTCCGATTAACTGTTGTATTTTTTGTAATTTACAACACAAAGCCTTTAGTATCATAATCTAATAAAAATAAAACCAGGACGCACTGTTTCTATTTGCTGCGTCCTGTTTCTTTTTTCTCTATATGTCTTATTCCGATTTCATGATTCCAATCCGCATAAATTTTTTAATTTCCATCTTGACAAATTTTCCCAGCAGTACTATTATTCTTTGAGAGTCAAATTATTTGATTCTCAAGATATTTGAATATCAAACAAACACCAGGCAGTTATTCCGCCGCATACAATGAAACGAAACAGAAAATAAAGTAACAGATAAGTAAGCAAAAAAGTAAGCAAAAAAATAAGCACCAAAAAAACAAGAAAACAAAAAATAAGGAGAATGCAGCTATGTTAGAAAAAATCGCGGAAATCGTAAAAGAGCAGTTAAACACAGATATGGAAATTACCGAAGCAACTTCCTTCAAAGATGACCTTGGCGCGGATTCGCTTGATATTTTTGAACTGGTAATGGCATTGGAGGAAGAGTTTGGCGTGGAAATCCCGTCGGAGGATTTGGAGAATGTCAATACAGTCGGAGATGTCATCAACTATTTAAAAGAGCACGATGCTGCAGAATAAGGCGGAACGATGATGGAAAACAGAATTACACAATTATTAGGCATCCAATATCCGATTATCCAGGGGGGCATGGCCTGGGTGGCGGAATACCATCTGGCAGCCGCGGTTTCGAACGCGGGAGGACTTGGGATTATCGGGGCGGCAAGCGCACCGCCGGAAGTAGTGCGTACGCAGATTCAGGAAGCAAAAAAACTGACAGATCAGCCGATTGGCGTCAATGTGATGCTGATGAATCCAAACGCGCCGGAAGTTGCTAAGGTCGTTATAGAAGAAGGAGTGCCGATTGTAACGACAGGTGCCGGGAATCCGGGCAAATTTATTCCGATGTGGAAAGAAGCCGGTGTAAAGGTAGTTCCGGTAGTCGCAAGCGCGGCGATGGCTAAAATGATGGAGCGTGCGGGAGCGGACGCGGTTGTGGCGGAAGGAATGGAATCCGGCGGGCATATCGGAGAACTGACGACGATGGCGCTAGTGCCGCAGGTAGCGGATGCGGTGCAGATTCCTGTGATTGCTGCGGGAGGCATCGCGGATGCCAGGGGCTTTGCGGCAGCTTTGATGCTGGGCGCGGAAGCAGTGCAGATGGGCACCCGTTTCGTAACGGCCAAAGAGTCTATCGTACATCCGAACTATAAAGAACGTGTCGTGAAGGCAAAGGATATTGATTCGGAAGTAACCGGACGATCTACGGGACATCCGATCCGTGTACTGCGCAACCAGATGAGCCGTGATTACCTCAAGATGGAAAAAGCGGGAGCTTCGTTTGAAGAACTGGAAACACTGACGCTCGGCTCCCTGCGCAAAGCAGTCATGGACGGAGATGTCAAAGGCGGCAGCCTTATGGCAGGCCAGATTGCGGGATTGGTGAAACAGGAAAATACATGCAAAGAAATTATAGATGAAATTATAAATGGGGCTGAAAAGCTGTTAAACAGGGAATTTATCTAAAATTTGCGGGAAAACAAGAAAGGATATTTCAATGGGAAAAACTGTCTATATGTTCCCCGGCCAGGGAGCGCAGTACATAGGTATGGGAAAAGAGTTTTATGAGCAGTTTGATGTCTGCAAGGCGGTCTTTCAGCTGGCTTCCAGCGTGACCGGCCTGGACATCCCGGCTCTTTGCTTTGAAGAAAATGATAAGCTGAACATTACAGAATATACGCAGATTGCGATGCTGACAGTAGAAGCTGCAATTTATATGGCTATGGAACAGCAGAATTTAAGGCCGGATTACGCGGCGGGATTAAGCCTTGGAGAATACGGCGCGCTGATCGTATCCAAAGCATTGGATCCGGCGGATGCGTTTCGGATTGTCCGCAGGCGTGGCATTTATATGCAGGAGGCAGTTCCGACAGGCGGCGCGATGGCGGCGGTGCTTGGACTGGACGCGGCGGCGATAGAAGCAGCATGTGACCAGACGGAGGGCATTGTGTCTGTTGCGAATTATAACTGTCCGGGGCAGATTGTGATAACCGGAGAACAGGCGGCTGTAGAACGGGCGGGCGAAGCGTGCAAAGCGGCAGGAGCAAAGCGTGTGATGCCATTAAAGGTCAGCGGGCCTTTTCATTCTAAAATGCTTGAAGGCGCCGGGGCGCGGCTGGAACAGGAGTTTAAAAACGTCAATTTCCGCCGCATAGAGATTCCGTATATAACAAATGTTACGGCGGATTTTGTAACAGATGAAACGCAGATTCAAGACCTGCTTGTCAGGCAGGTATCTTCTTCTGTACGCTGGCAGCAAAGCGTAGAACGGCTGATCGAAGCGGGCGCGGACGAATTTGTGGAAATCGGGCCGGGACATACACTGACTGGGTTTATGAAAAAAATCAATCGTGACGTCAGCGTCTTTCATATAGAAAAACCGGAGGATTTGGAAAACTATGTTAACCGATAAAATCGCACTTGTAACCGGAGCCGGCAGAGGGATCGGCAGGGCGTCAGCAAAGCTTTTAGCAGCGCATGGAGCGTATGTATATGTCAATTACAATGGTTCAAAGGAAGCGGCGCAAAAGACTGTGGATGAAATTGTAAAGGCCGGCGGCAGGGCAGAAGCGCTGCAGTGCAATGTGGCTGATTTTCAGGCTTGTGCGGATATGATTGCTGCCATTATCAAACAAAGCGGCAGGCTGGACATTCTTGTAAACAACGCAGGGATTACAAAAGACGGGCTGCTGATGAAAATGTCGGAAGAAGATTACGATCAGGTGCTGGACATTAATTTAAAAGGCACTTTTCATACCATCCGCCATGCTTCCAGATATATGCTCAAACAAAAAAGCGGTAAAATTATCAATATCACATCCGTGTCTGGCGTACTAGGCAATGCGGGACAGGCAAATTACAGCGCTTCCAAGGCAGGCGTGATTGGACTTACGAAAAGCGCGGCCAGAGAACTGGCGTCCAGAGGAATTTGCGTCAATGCCGTTGCGCCTGGTTACGTGCAGACAGATATGACAAACGGACTGCCGGAACAGGTGAAAACACAGATGCTGGCGCAGATTCCTATGGGGCGCGCAGCCACACCGGAGGAAATCGCAGATGCAGTATTGTTTTTGGCATCCGATCAGTCCGCCTATATTACCGGACAGGTGCTGTGCGTAGATGGCGGAATGGCGATGTAGTCATAAAAACAGATCTGGAAATCAGGAGGAAATAGATGAAACGCAGAGTAGTAGTAACGGGTATGGGTGCGGTTACACCGATTGGATTAAATGTAAATGAGTTTTGGAACGCGGTAAAGGAACAACAGATTGGATTTGCGCCGATCACATATTTTGACACAACGGGTTACAAATGCCATTTGGCGGCTGAAGTCAAAGGATTTGAAGGAAAAAATTATATGGATTTTAAATCTGCGAAACGCATGGAACGGTTCAGCCAGTTTGCGATGGCTGCTTCCAAAGAAGCAATCGAAGACGCGGCGCTTGACATAGACAAAGAAGACGCTTATCGAGTTGGCTGTTCCATCAGTTCCGGCATCGGAAGCCTTCAGGCGATCGAAAGAGAACATAAAAAATTACTGGAAAAAGGGCCGTCCAGAGTGAATCCGCTGTTTGTACCGATGATGATTTCGAATATGGCGGCCGGAAATGTCTCTATCGCATTTGGATTAAAAGGCAAGAGCATTAATGTAGTGACTGCTTGTGCAAGCGGCACAAACAGCATTGGAGAAGCTTTTCGCACAATTCAGTATGGCGACTGTGATGTCATGGTGGCAGGAGGCTGTGAAGCGGACATTACACCGGTCAGCATTGCCGGCTTTACTGCTTTGACCGCTTTGTCCACAAAGGATGATCCGACGCGCTGTTCCCTGCCGTTTGATAAAGACCGCAGCGGCTTTGTAATGGGTGAAGGCGCGGGCATTGTCATTTTGGAAGAACTGGAACACGCGAAAAAGCGCGGAGCCAGAATTTACGCGGAAGTGACCGGGTATGGATGTACCTCGGACGCTTATCATATTACCTCTCCGGCGGAAGACGGGGCGGGCGCGGCAAAAGCCATGACAAACGCAATGGACGACGCTGGAATCAAACCAGAAGAGGTTACCTATATTAACGCCCACGGAACCGCGACACACCATAATGATTTATTTGAAACAAGAGCGATCAAGCAGGCATTTGGAGAACATGCATACAAGCTGCGCATTAATTCCACCAAGTCTATGATCGGACATCTGCTTGGCGCGGCCGGAGCTGTGGAATTTGTAACCTGTGTCAAGGAAATACAGGAAAGCTACATGCATGCAACCGTTGGCTATACAACGCCGGATGAAGAGATTGATCTTAATTACTGCAGACAGCCGTATGAAGGAGAGGAGATTCGCCATGCACTGAGCAATTCTCTTGGATTCGGCGGCCACAATGCGACGCTGGCTGTTTCAAAGTATACAGAGTAAATACTGGCACAACAGGTGGAGGAAAAAAAGATGGCTTTATTAAATGCGTCTCAGATTATGGAAATCATTCCGCACAGACAGCCGTTTATGCTGTTGGATACTATCGAAGAGATGGAGCCTGGAAAACGCGTGCGGGCGCGTAAATGCGTTACCTATAACGAGCCTTTTTTCGCCGGACATTTTCCGCAGGAACCGGTGATGCCGGGAGTGCTGCTCGTAGAGGCCATGGCGCAGGCAGGTGCGGTAGCCATGCTGTCCCAGCCGCAGATGAAAGGAAAGACCGCTTATTTTGCAGGGATTCAGTCGGCAAAATTTAAGCACAAGGTCGTGCCTGGCAGCGTACTGGAGCTGGAAGTGGAGATTGTGAAAGTAAAAGGCCCTGTCGGCATTGGAAAGGGGACGGTATCTATCGTCTCGATCGAACGGGAAGGCGGCATGGAAGAAATAAAAAGAAAGCTTGCAGCATCAGCAGAGATTATGTTTGCCATAGGAAGCGGGGCGGATCAATAATATGTGGCTCAATAACAGCAAAAATAGCGAAAAAAACGAAAAAAGCATAAAAAACGAAAAAACACATTTCTTTTTCAGAAAAAGAAATATGCCGGATTTGAATCAGGAGAACGATACAGCGCAGCAGGAAACAATTGCGCGGCAGTCAGAACTGGATCAAAGAAATTCAGACCAGAAAAATTCAGATCAGAAAAATCCAGATCAGAAAAAATCAGACCAAAAGAAATCAGACCAAAAGAAATCAGATCCTAAAAAACCGGAACAAGATGTATTTGAATGTAAAAAATGCGGAGCCAGGATTTCAAAATCAGAAACAGTAGCAAATAAATATGTTTGTAAAGAATGCGGTTATTATTTCCGTATTCGGACAAAAAACCGGATACGGATGGTTGTGGACGCTGGTACGTTTGAACCGTGGTTTGAGGATATCGAAGAGACGAATCCGCTGAATTTCCCGGGATATGAAGAAAAGCTGGCGCAGATACAGGAAAAGACGAAGCTTAAGGAAGGCGTAACGATCGGATATGCAAGAATTGAAGGGGAACCGGCTGTTGTTGGCGTATGTGACGCAAGATTTCTGATGGGAAGTATGGGGCATGTTGTTGGTGAAAAAATCGCATGCGCGGTTGAAAAGGCGACTTCGATGCGTCTTCCGGTTATTTTGTTCTGCTGTTCCGGCGGCGCGCGGATGCAGGAGGGCATCGTATCTTTGATGCAGATGGCAAAGACCTCCGCGGCGTTAAAAAGGCACAGTGATACCGGACTGTTGTACATTCCCGTGCTGACGGACCCTACGACGGGCGGGGTAACGGCCAGTTTTGCAATGCTTGGAGATATTATTCTGGCGGAGCCTGGCGCACTGATTGGCTTCGCGGGGCCAAGAGTCATTGAACAGACGATCGGGGAAAAGCTGCCGGAAGGGTTTCAGCGGGCGGAATTCCAGCTGGAACATGGATTTGTAGACGCGGTGACAGAGCGTAAGGATTTGAAACAGACACTTGCACAGATTTTAAAATACCATCACAGCAGCCAGAGTTTCCATGCGTTTACAAAGCCTGGAAGCATTACGGTTACCCCGGATGAACGCTGCAAAGAACATATGGAAAAGGCGGAATTTAAATCTGTCTGGGATAAGGTTAAGGCCGCAAGGCAGGTAACGCGTCCGTCCGCGACAGATTATATCAGCCGGATTTTTGACGGATTTTTGGAATTTCACGGAGACAGGCAGTTTCGCGATGATCCGGCAGTAGTGGGAGGCGTCGCGCTGCTGGACGGACAGCCGGTAACTGTCATTGGCATTCAGAAAGGAACGTCCATCGAAGAATGTACACAGCGCAATTTTGGCATGGCTTCTCCGGAAGGATACCGTAAGGCATTGCGCCTGATGCGGCAGGCGGAAAAATTTCACCGGCCGATTGTCACGTTTGTCAATACGTCTGGTGCATTTTGCGGAATGCAGGCGGAAGAACTGGGCCAGGGAGAAGCAATCGCACGTAATCTGTATGAAATGTCGGCTTTTAAAGTCCCGGTGATCTGTATGATGATCGGAGAAGGCGGCAGCGGCGGAGCGCTTGCCCTGGCAGTCGGCAATCAGGTATGGATGATGGAAAACGCGACGTATTCCGTGCTCTCACCGGAAGGGTTTGCGTCTATTTTGTGGAAAGACAGCAGCCGTGCGCAGGAAGCTGCAGGTGTTATGAAAATTACGGCACATGATTTGTATGACCTGCATGTCGTGGAAAAGATCATACCGGAATATGGCGGTGCGGATGAGGTGACAGTTGACACGATTTCCATGTATATGAAAAAACAGCTGAAAGACTATTTATCCTCTCAGGCGGAAAAGAGCGGCGAAGATTTTGCAAAGGAGCGTTATGAGAGATTTCGTGGATTTTAAAGGCATACCATCAAGGGAGGAAAACGAATGAGAGCAAGAATTGCCGGAACAGGCAGCAGTCTTCCAAAGCTACGTGTCACGAATGACGATCTTGGCAAAATCATGGATACATCCGATGCGTGGATCCGCAGCCGTACCGGAATCGGTGCACGGCATATCGCGGTGGAAGAAACAACGACGAGTATGTCTGTAGCGGCGGCAAAACAGGCTCTGGAGCAGGCTGGCATGCAGGCACAGGAGCTGGAGCTGATTATTGCCGCAACACTGAGCGCGGACCATGTCGTGCCGCCGTTATCGTGTGAAATACAAAGCGCGCTGGGCGCCGTTCATGCGGCTGCTTATGATTTGTGCGCTGCCTGTTCAGGGTTTGTCTTTGCCTTGAATACGGCACAGGCTTATATTCAAAGCGGAATGTATAAAAACATACTGATCGTCGGAGCGGAGACATTGTCAAAGCTGATGGACTGGTCAGACCGTTCGACCTGCGTATTGTTTGGAGACGGTGCAGGGGCGACAGTTATTACGGCGGATGAAGATGGATTTTTTACGGGTGTGCAGGGATCAGACGGTTCGAAGGGACAAGTATTATCCTGCGGCGGAAGGCCAGTGAAACATCCTTTTGCTGACCATGAACCGGAAGATATGTTTGTCAGGATGAACGGACAGGAAGTCTACAAGTTTGCGGTCCGCACAGTGCCGAAATGTATCGGTCAGGTATTGGAGCAGGCACAGCTGCAGCCGCAGGACATCTCTTTGTTTTTGCTGCATCAGGCCAACCAGCGTATTATAGAAGCTGTAGCAAAGCGGCTGGCTCAGCCGATGGAAAAATTTCCGGTCTGCCTGGAAGAATGTGGCAACATTTCCGCCGCGAGCGTGCCGATTTTATTGGACCAGGTAAATCGGCAGGGCCGGCTGAAAAGAGGAGATAAGATTGTATTGGCTGGATTTGGCGCAGGACTGACCTGGGGAGCGATTGCGCTCAGCTGGTAAAAGGGGAGCAGCGGGAAATGGATACGGAACAGACATTAAACAAGCTTTTGGTACAGTTCTTTAAATACATTATGGAAATTGAAGAGAGGAAACTGATCACAGATGAATTTAAAGAGATTACTTACAATGATATGCATATCATCGAAGCAATTGGCCTGAACGAGCCAAAGAAAATGTCTGAGATTGCGAAAATGATGTCTGTGACAACAGGAACGCTGACAACAGCAGTCAACGCGCTCGAAAAAAAAGGATATGTACTGCGTCAGCGCAGTGATCAGGATAAAAGGGTTGTTTTTATGACGCTGACCGAACGCGGGATATCAGCTTACAGGCATCATGAGAGATTTCATCAGGATATGATCGCGTTTATTTTAGAGCATGTAAGTGAAGAAGAAAGCCAGGTGCTGCGGCGGGCGCTGGAGCGTCTGATGGGATATTTCCGTCAAAAATATGACCAGATCTGATAAGGATCTGGTCATGTATTTATTTTAATGAATTTTCGCATTCAGCAAATCTACTGTTTTTTGGTCTTTCATTCCACTGAAAAATTTGTCTAACACCTTCTGAAAAACATCTGATTCCGGACAGGCCAGCAAAAATAAAGTCATGGAAGATTTTAATTTCATATCATCCGGAAATCCAAAGATTCGATTGGCATCATTAGATTCCAGCTCCAGCAATGCTTCACAGATTTCAAGCAGATGGGAACGCAGCAGGGGTTCTTCCATGTAAGCTTTTGCTTCTTCCAGATTTTGTATGGAATAATAATTACTGATTTCAGTTGTGCCAAGCCCGGCAACCTGCGGAAAAATGTACCACATCCAGTGGCTTTGCTTGCGGCCGTTTTTAATTTCAGACAAAGCGTTTGGATAATCTCTTAAATGGGCATCAATAAAACGGTTCAAATGCAGTGGTTCCATTTTGATTCCTCCTCTTTATGTATGGATTTTTTCTTACCTACAGTTTAAACCAAATGGTGTTAGAAAGCAATGCATTATAGAAAAGTTGATCTTGCAAAACAGCGAGTTTTGTTTTATTATAATGGTGTAGTGTTTTTGGTGCATCCATTTTTATGCTGGGTGCTGTTATGATGAGAAAGGACCGGCTGGGGAGTTTGGTCCTTTCTTTTTTGCTCCATACACCAATATATATCAATGAATATAGAAGTTCAATAGCGAAAACATCTTCAAAAAGGACGTGCCTTGCCCCGCACTGGTAGATGAAGCGGAGTCGTTCTTCCAGACAGGCATCGTCCCATTTTCCATGATTGAGGAGATGTGCAACCGTGGTACGATGACAGGGGCTGTATTTCTGAATGGTATATACTGTTTTCTATAAGATATCATCCTTTGCGGGTTATTGTTTTCTTTGCAGATCAGTATACACCCACAGAGATGTGCTGTCTTTAGTTATGTACAATTTTAGACAACTTTGGTAAAAATTCAGATTTGCTCATTTATAGTAAAAAATACTATTTTTTACATAAACCTATCCAAATGACAGAGATTTCGCTTTTAGTATTTATAATTATTCAATTGTAATTTTTTTAATAT
>CAOKJJ010000173.1 GCA_948468465.1 uncultured Eubacterium sp.
TGGTGGGGTTCTAAAATTGATCAAGATGAATTAGAACAGGCATATCAGATGCTGGAGAAATATGTAAAAAATAATTGGGAGAAATTTTAATGGATATAGATTTAGTTAATGAATATACGTTAATGAAACACAGTGTTTTGCCAGGGACTCAGAAAGAAAGTATAGTAGATATTGCCAGAAATCATTTGGGCCTACATTCTGCAAGAATATTGACACCTTATACCACATTGTGCTCAAGGTTAAAAACATATACGCCAGAAATGCTTACGTCACAATTATATGAAAATAGGAATCTGATAAAAATGAGATGTATGAGAACGACTTTGCATATAGAACCTTTTGATGTTGCAAGTATGTTGCATATGGCAACCTTAGATTTAAGACTTTCTGATTGCAGATTGTTTTTCAAGAAAAAATCAGTTCCAATTGAGCGCATAGAAGAAATGAAAGATGAATTGATAAACTTCATGAATGTTCCAAAGACTGGAAATGAAATAGAAAAAAAAATTATTAATATGATAGAATTTTCAGATGAAGAATTGAAAAAAGAATGTGCAAAAAAAATATTAAAATATTTTTGGGAAATCGGTATACTTTGTTATATTAATATTGCTCAAAATTGGGAAAAAGAAGAACGAAGATATGCTTTAACCAAACAATATTACCCAGATATAAATTTTAACAAATATGATATTAAAGAATCTCAGGAAATGCTAATTTTAGAGTATATTAAAAAGTTTGGACCCGTTACAATGAAAGATATTTCCTGGTGGAGTGGATTGAGTTTAAAAATAATAAAAAGTATTTTAGAGATGAACAAAAAATCTTTAGTTCAATTTAAGATAAATGATTTTGAATCAGAATTCTATATGTTTGCAGCAGAATATCATTTCTTGGAGAAATACAAGCCAATTGATTTGGATTGGGTAACTTTACTTGCATATGAGGATCCTTCGTTAAAAGGTTATTATGAATCAAGGGAAAGATATGTTGAAAAAAATTTTTACAACTTGTTGTTTAACCAGATAGGAGAAGTTCGTGCCAGTATCATCCATAATGGAAAAGCAATTGGCGTGTGGGAATGGGATAAAAAAAGGAAATGTATAAAATTACAATATTTTACTGATATTAGTAAACAGATTATGCGAAAGGTCAAAAAGATAAAAGAGAAGTTTGAAGCGATGTTGTATCCTGACAGGCAAATAACTTTATTTGACTATGATTTTGAATAAATATACATAACTTTACAATTTTTACAGATGATACTTCTGCTGTTGGATTAGCTATTTCAAAATGCTGGATGCATGGGATTGTATAGTGGTTTGGATGTTGACGATATATATATTAGAGAAAAGGGTTGGAAGTAGAACAAAAAAATCCACGAGGTAAAAATATGATCATAGAAGATTTACTCGCCAAAAGGAACATGACAAAAGAGCAGCTTGCATCTGAATCCGGCATTCCATTCACAGTGGTCCATGATATTTGCAGTGGAAACACAAAGCTGGAAAAGTGTTCTGCGGAAACTATCTACAATATCGTAAAAGCACTGAACATTTCTATGGAATTACTGACAGAAAGCGGAATCAGGCAAACAAAAAGGGAACATACGTATGAATATGGCCTTCCGGAGTATTTGCAGCATGATCTGGATGCCTATAAAGAAGGCTTGAAAACGGAATCCAGTATCCTTGACTGTTTGTGGGGAAAACTGTATGGCAGCATCAATATAGCGGAAATCAACGAGGGAATTATTACTGCGGAACATGCGGACTACCTGCGTAAGAAATATCTTTGGAATGGAGGCCATATATGAACGGCAAGGTGAATTTTACCAGCTGCAGACGAGTGGCTGGAAAGGCATATAATGGAGCAAATGGAAAAAAGATTGCTGTAGAGTATGAAGGAAAACAGTATATGCTGAAATTTCCATCCTCAGGGTCGTCAAAACCTACGCAGCTTTCCTATACGAACAGTTGTTTTTCGGAACATATCGCCTGCAGTATTTTTCATATGCTTGGCGTTTCGGCTCAGAAAACGATGCTTGGAACCTTTGATGTGGCCGAAAAGACAAAGATTGTCTGCGCATGTCTTGATTTTATTGCAGATGGAAAGCAGCTTTTTGATTTTTGCTCTATCAAAAATACGATTCTGGATTCTGACAGTAACGGAAGTGGAACGGAGCTTTCCGAAATTCTTGAAACAATCGAAAAACAGCAGTTTTTAGATCCGGCAGCGTTGCTGCAGCATTTTTGGGATATGTTTGTGATGGATGCCTTGCTTGGTAACTTTGACCGGCATAATGGAAACTGGGGATTTCTGTATGATCCTGTTTTAAAAATGACGGCTCTTGCGCCTGTTTATGACTGTGGAAGCTGCTTGCTGCCGCAGGCTGATGAAGGCGTTATGCGAGCTGTCCTTGAGGATGAGAATGAAATGAACAAAAGAATATTTCAGTTCCCGACCTCTGCACTGAAGCTTGGAGGCAGGAAGTTAAATTATTATGATTATTCCCCAGCCGTGCTGCCCGCGGCTGGGGGATTTGTTTCACTGTAAAACCATGCGGCAGATGGCTTGTGTGAAAGAACAGCCTCATCATGCGAAAAAATAACCTGAAATTGTCTCAATTTCTCTTGCATTTTTGGTATTTTATGCTAAACTGTATCTATACTTTATCTATTCTTAATGCATCTTACCATGAGAAGGATATGTTCCATACCTTCATAAGTATTATTTTGCAAGCATTACAGCTTTATGCTGAGCAGTTAAAAACAGCAGCTTTTCTTTGTAGTATGGCATAACTATGACAGTTGTGTCCGTTTTGGCTGTCTGGAACAAAAAATCGGGGGTTCAAAATAAAATATAAGGAGGAATTACAGTGATAAGGCTGCACTGTGGCAAAGGAGGGCATCATGAGTAACCAATTTATATGGCAGGATCGCTATAACATCGGGGTAGATGTAATTGACAGGGAGCACAAAAAGCTTTTTGGCATTATGAACCGTCTGCTCATATTCAGCGAACAGGAAGATAAAAGCCAATGGGTCTGTGAGGAAGGGCTTAAGTATTTTAAAGACCATGCAATGAAGCATTTTTCAGAAGAAGAGGTCTATATGGCTTCTATTTCTTATAAAGGATATGAGTCGCACAGGCGTGTGCATGATAATTTTCGAAAAAATACGCTTCCTGCTTTGGAACGGGAACTGATACAGACGAATTACTCAAAAGAGGCAGTCAGTCATTTCCTAAGCGTTTGTGCGGGATGGCTGATTGGCCATACATTGACGGAAGATCATGCCATTGTCAACGGAGCGGACAATAAGTGGGAAAACCTGCTGCCGGAGGAAGAGGAGCTGGCTGCGAAGCAGCTGATGATACATATGGTCAAGGATATGTTCCAGCTGGATTCGCATTTGATCAGTGACCGCTACAGCGGAGAAAAATTTGGAAAAGGCATATACTGCAGATTTATTTACGCGAATAATAAAAATGAGAAGTGGGAAGTATTCATGATTTTGGAAGAAAGGCTGCTTCTTGAGACGGTCGGAAAAGTGATGGGATATAAATCAGGCAAGATGAGCGTTTCATTGATGAATGCATCCAGATATACGATCCGCCAGTTTGTGGAACGGGTATTGGAGCATCTGCCGGCAGCGGATGGATTTGAACTGCAGGATGAAAACCTGCTGTCCTATGAGCAGTTCCAAAAAGTATTTGAAAAGCCGCAGTGCAGCCTTTTATTTGATACGGGGGCCGGATATTTTGCGTACTGTGCGATGAAGCCGCGTGTATTGAAAAAAGCCGGGGCTTCGATCGGGGCGCAAAACGCGGTAAAAGAAGTGGAACTGTATTTGGCAAACAATGAAAAGCAGAATGCGTCAAACGGTAAAAAGAAGATTCTGATTATAGATGATTCCGATACGGTTGGTCTGGCGATGCAGGAGCTGCTTGGCAAAGATTATTATGTTACAATCGCAAAATCGGGCTTGTCTGGAATAAGGTGCATGACGCTGGAGCGTCCGGATCTTGTTTTGCTGGATTATGAAATGCCGGTCTGTGATGGCGTGCAGGTGTTGGAGATGATACGCTCTGAGGAAGATTTTTCGAAGATTCCGGTATTTTTCCTGACAGGCAGGGTAGATAAACAAAGTGTCACGAGAGTTATGCCGCTGCGTCCGGAAGGATATCTTTTAAAAAACCAGCAGCCGCAAGATATTAAAAAGAACATTGATGGATATTTCAGAAAAAAACAGGATAAATAGAAAAGAACACCGTTTCTGATGCCGGAGGCGGTGTTTTTGTATGCTGTTTTGTATGCAATGAAAAAAATTTTTATTTTTCTGTAACCTTTTTCCAGTCTCGTTTGTATAGTTAGTGAAAGGACCTTTCAAAGAAATAAGAAAATGAGGGATCGCTCATGAAACAAACCGTAGAGGAACTGGCTGGACGTTATCGTGACAATTTGTTTGCCGCCGCATTTAACGTATGTAAAAATGCCGCAGACGCGGACGATATTGTACAGGAAACGTTTTTACAGTATTATGTAGCAAAAAAAGAATTTGACAGTGAACAGCATATCCGTGCATGGCTGCTGCGGGTGGCGATTAACAAGGCTAAAAATGTGAACCATACTTTTTGGAGGCAGCATAAAGTGCCGCTGGAAGATTATATGGAGACGCTTGCTTTTGAGACGCCGCAGGACGAGACGTTGTTTGAGACGGTTATGAAGCTTCCAGAAAAATACCGGATTGTCATACATCTGTATTATTATGAGGAGTATTCGGTTGCTGAGATTGCAGAGGTTTTGAAACTGTCGCAGAGCAACGTAAAAGTAAGGCTTTCGCGCGGACGCAAATTGTTGAAAGAAACTTTAAAGGAGGACTGGGAAGATGACGAATAAGGAGAAGTATCAAAAGGCGTTTTCTGCTCTGCATGCCTCCGACAACATTTCTTTGGAGGAAGAGATCATGGAAAAAAACAGACAAATATATCGAATGAAAAAAGCAGCGGCTGCCTGCGCGGCAGTAGTCATTGCATTTGGCAGCATTACTGTTGCGTATGCGGCGGATCTGGGAGGCATTCAGCAAAAGATTGCCGCATGGTTCCATGGAGAACAGGTACAGATGCATGTAACAGGAGATGGAAATGGCAGCTATTCTTATACGTATACCGATGAGAGCGGACAGACGCATGAAGGCTCTGGCGGAGGGGTCGCTATTGACGATTCCGGCAATGAGAGCTGGCTGTCGGCGGAGGAAGTTATGGAAGATATCGGAAATGATGTGATGGCGGATGAGGACGGCAATATCTGGCTTTATTATTATGATAAAAAGTTTAATATCACAGATCTGTTTGATGAGGAAGGCAATTGTAAAGTAGCGCTTGAGCACGAAGGGAAAACGATTTATTTTACGATAGATGCAGACGATCAAAGTGAAGATGCCGTACCGGGCAGCTATGCTTTTGGAAGCAGTCCGCTGGTTCCGGACGATGTTGAAAATTATACAATGCTAAAATAGACAGTAGAAATAAATAAAACACTGGCGCCTGAACATGGACGCCAGTGTTTTTTTCAGTTATTTTTTCATGCGTTTCATCATTTGAATCATGGCTTGTGCCTTTTTGCTTTCTTCCGGCGGAAGGTTTTTTAAAAGGATTTCCAGCATCATATCGCGTTCCTTTTCATTAAAGGATATGCCCTGTTTTTGGGCGTTATTGGATGCGGACATCAATGCTGCCATCATATCTTTGGCGTTGCCGCCGGACTGCCTTGCGGACATGGCTTTTAAGAAAGCCAGTTTTTCCGGTGATATTCCGTTTGTATTTTGAGCGGTAAATACGTCGTCAAAATTCATAGTGTCCTCCATGATCATTAAAATAGGTAAAACAATATCTACTTTCAGCATATGATGCGGATACGCAAAATGTGCATGTTGTGAAAAGCGTTGTTTAGGAGAACATCGTTTCGTAGGTGGAAAACATTGAGAAAATATTTAATATCATATCAATGTGTTCCTGCTCTTTTTCGCTGCAGAATTTGCGGATATCCCCAAGCATTTGCAGCGTATTTTCCATAGGGTTTTCGCCGGAACAAATGGAAAGGGAGGTATCATCGCTGTCTATGAGGTCGATCGATTTTTTCAGCTCAATGGCTTTGATTAACGTCAATATTTCTTTTTGACGGGAACCGCGCATATATGGAAGCGCTGTTTTTAAAATCTGCAGGTCTTTGTTTTGAACTTTTTCATCGAAAGCGGTTGGTATGTAATTGTTGTCCATAAAAATTCCTTTTTTATTTAGTGTATGTTGGAAAGGCGGACGATATGACACAATTTTATAAAAATTCAATATAATAAAGGTAGGAGGTATTGTCTTAGAAAAGAATTTGAGATAATTAATAAATATTGATATAAAAAAACAGGACAATTATGGGAAAATTAGTCATTGATGGAAATAAAGTGTATACGGTAGATGAAGCCTGCATGAAAAGAAAAAATCTGACGCTTACGCAGATTCAGCAGAAACAGACAGGGGATCATTTTGGACAAATGAAGCCGCAGACGCGGCGCGGCCGAAGATAACACGAATTGGTTTACCATCTTATGCGCAGGCACAGTATAAACAGAAACTGGTTGTTTATGCTGTGTTTGGACATAAGGAAAAATGTATTTGTTTTCGCCCATGAAAAACGCAGGGAAGTAAAAGCTTTTATTTCCCTGCGCCTGATGCCTGCAGCATCTGTGTTTGTGATCTGCGAAAGACATGATGTCTTCCGCAGATTTGATCAAAAGATTAGAAGAAGCCGTTGTTTCCGCATCCGCAGCCGCAAAGCAGCAATAAGATCAGCCAGATACAGCTGTTGTCGCCGCCGCAGCTATTGCCGCAGCCATTGCCGCCGAAGAAAGAGCCGCCTCCGTTGCCTCCGCAGCAGCAGAATAACAGCAGGATGATCCAGATAAAGGAATTGTTGCCAAATCCGCATCCAACGTTACATCCACAGCCATTGTTTTCTCCACATCCACAGTTTGTAGCAGCTAAATCACTCATTTTGATTGCCTCCATTTTTTATTTGTTTTATGGTTTATACTATGAAGGCAGCTTGTATAGGTTTCCAAAAAAAATAACAGAATCCTTCGTACATGCATTGACAAACAGGGGTGTCTGTGTATAAAATAACCTGGACAAGAAACAGGAGACGTATACAATCAGGAGGATGGATAATTATGGAAAAGATAAAAATGACAACACCGCTTGTTGAGATGGATGGAGATGAAATGACCCGGATTCTCTGGAAGATGATCAAGGATGAACTGCTGCTGCCGTTTGTGGACTTAAAGATGGAGTATTATGACCTTGGCCTTGCTTATAGAAATGAAACAGACGACCAGGTAACGATAGATTCAGCGATTGCAACGAAAAAGTACGGTGTTGCGGTAAAATGCGCTACAATCACTCCGAACGCGGCACGTATGGATGAGTATGATTTAAAAGAAATGTGGAAAAGCCCGAATGGAACGATCCGGGCCATTTTGGACGGTACGGTATTCCGGACGCCGATCAAGGTAAAGGGCATTGAGCCGTGCGTAAAGAACTGGGAAATGCCGATTACGATCGCAAGACACGCATATGGCGATGTCTATAAAAATGTGGAAATGAAAGTGCCGGGCGCCGGAAAGGCGGAACTTGTTTTTACCGCAAAAGACGGTACGCAATCAAAAGAAACGATTTTTGATTTTGAAGGGCCGGGTGTGATTCAGGGGCAGCACAATGTAACGGCTTCTATCGAAAGCTTTGCAAGGAGCTGTTTTACCTATGCGCTTGACACCAGGCAGGAGCTTTGGTTTGCGACAAAAGATACGATTTCTAAAAAATATGACCATACCTTTAAAGATATTTTCCAGGAGATCTTTGAAAAAGAATACAAAGACCAGTTTGAAGCCGCGGGAATTACTTACTTTTATACATTGATTGACGATGCGGTAGCGCGTGTGATGAAATCCAAAGGCGGTTTTATCTGGGCGTGCAAAAACTATGACGGTGATGTGATGAGTGATATGATATCATCCGCATTTGGTTCCCTTGCTATGATGACTTCTGTGCTGGTGTCTCCGGAGGGCTACTATGAGTATGAGGCGGCACATGGGACAGTACAGCGGCATTATTATAAGCATCTGGCAGGCGAAGAGACTTCCACGAATTCGGTTGCGACGATTTTTGCATGGACAGGCGCACTGCGCAAGCGCGGGGAAATGGACAAGCTTGCTGACCTTGCAGCGTTTGCGGATCATCTGGAAAAAGCCTGCATCGCTGTGATAGAATCAGGAAAAATGACAAAAGACCTTGCGCTTATTACTGAACTGGAACATCCGACTGTTTTAAACAGTGAACAGTTTATCAGAGAAATCCGCAAAGAGCTGGAAAAGATTTATGTGTAATGTGAATTTATAGAATCATTTGACGATTCCCGAATAATTGTTTATAATTACCAGATGCAGCATTTTTATTCTTTTATCAGAATGCGGCATTTGGTTTTTATTTTTTATTTTTTATTTTTTATTTTATTAACGAAAAACGAGATCGGAGGTTTTCAGGCAATGATACTTTCCTGTCAAAATATATCAAAATCATTTGGAACGGATGTCATACTAAAACAGGCGTCCTTCCATATCGAAGAGCATGAAAAAGCGGCGGTTGTCGGTGTAAACGGCGCGGGAAAATCCACGCTGTTAAAAATCATTGTCAGGCAGATAGAGCCGGATGACGGCATTGTCGCGGTTGCAAAAGATAAAACAATTGGATATCTGGCGCAAAATGAAGTGATAGACAGCAAGCGCACGATCTATGAAGAAGTGCTTTCCGCCAAACAGCCGGTCATTGAAATGGAGCAGGAAATCCGCCGGATGGAAAGCCGGATGGATACGGTTGCGCAGGAGGAACTGGAAGCGTTTATGGATAAGTATGAGCGTCTTGTGCATCAGTTTGAACTGGCGGATGGTTATACTTACCGCAGCGAAGTGACGGGCGTGTTAAACGGGCTTGGTTTTTGCGAAGCGGACTTTGAAAAGACAGAGGCAGAATTATCCGGCGGGCAAAAAACAAGGGTGGCGCTGGGGCGTCTGCTTGTAACAAAGCCGGATCTTTTGCTGCTGGACGAGCCGACGAACCATCTGGATATGGAGTCGATCCAATGGCTGGAAAATTATTTGCTGAATTATAAAGGGGCGGTGTTAATCGTCTCGCATGACCGTTATTTTATGGATAAAATCGTAACAAAAGTGATCGAAGTCTTTCGGCATCAGGTAACGAGTTATACAGGCAATTATACGGCCTATGCGGAAAAAAAAGCGCAGGTACGCGCAGCCATGCTGCATGCGTATTATAACCAGCAGCAGGAAATCCGCCATCAGGAAGAGGTCATTGCGAAATTAAAGTCATTTAACCGGGAAAAATCCATTAAGCGGGCGGAAAGCAGAGAAAAGATGTTGGATAAAATCGAACGTCTGGACAAGCCGGAAGAAGAGATGACCGATATCCATTTGAAGCTGGAGCCTTGTATTACCAGTGGAAATGATGTATTAAAAGCGGAGCGTCTGGCAAAATCTTTTGACGGCAGAAAATTGTTTGAACATATAGATTTTTCGATTTTCCGCGGCGAACGTGTGGCGCTGATTGGCAATAACGGAACGGGCAAGACCACGATTTTAAAGATTTTAAATGAAGTGCTTCCTGCCGATGCCGGTGAGATTACGCTTGGGACAAATGTGCACATCGGATATTATGACCAGGAACATCAGGTGCTTCATCCGGATAAGACATTGTTTGAGGAGATTTCGGATGATTATCCGCATCTTACCAATACGCAGATCCGAAATGTGCTGGCGGCGTTTTTGTTCACGAACGATGATGTGTTTAAACGGATCGGGGACTTAAGCGGCGGCGAGCGGGGACGGGTATCGCTGGCAAAGCTGATGCTTTCCGAAGCGAATTTTCTCATATTGGATGAGCCGACGAACCATTTGGACATTACTTCCAAGGAGATTTTGGAACATGCGCTCGTACATTATGAAGGAACCGTGCTGTTTGTCTCACATGACCGCTATTTTATTAATAAAACAGCGACAAGAATCCTGGAGTTGCATGAACAGCAAATATTAAATTATATTGGAAATTACGATTATTATCTGGAAAAAAGGGATGTCCAGCGCGCCGTGCAGCGCCAAAACGCAGACCAGGACGTAAAAGATGCGGCGGATGCGCCGCCGTCCAAAGAAACCGGCGGCAAGGAAGACTGGAAGCAAAAAAAGCAAAGGCAAGCCGAGCAGCGCAGGCTGGAAAATGAGCTCCGTAAAGTGGAAAGCCGCATCGAACAGTTGGAAAATGAAAAAAAAGAGCTGGAAGCGGAGATGGCAAAACCGGAAGTGGCAGTCATTTCGGCAAAGGTGATGGAGCTGCATACGATGGCCAGCCAAAAAGAAGAAGAACTGGAGCTTTTATATCACAAATGGGAAGAATTGACAAATGAGTAAGATATTTATATAATTTAGATATTGACAGATGCAGGGAAGATGTTTGGAAAGTATAAGGGGACACAGTGTTGGGTAAAGAAATTTCACAGGCGGTGATCCGCAGGATGCCGCGTTATTATCGTTA
>CAOKJJ010000174.1 GCA_948468465.1 uncultured Eubacterium sp.
TGTTGCATAGTATTAAAATTTTGCCATTTTGCGCAAGAAATTGTTTTTAAGTTCCTAAATTTGTATGCTCATAGAAAAATCATCATATATTCCAGCCGTAATTACTTCCTGAAAAGAATATGTCTCCATCGTCTTCTTTTCAAACCGATATACAAGAACAATCTCTTTTGGCGGATCAACGATCCAATATTCCCGCACGCCTGCTTCCTTGTACTTAAAAAGCTTTGTATAGCAGTCCATCGTCCTGCTCGCCGGCGATATAATCTCGATTACCCAGTCCGGCGCGCCGTGGCATCCCTTTTCATCCAGTTTATCAGTATCACAAATCACGCAAATGTCCGGCTCTACATAGTTGCTTTCATCCTGATTTAAAAATACGGCAAAGGGAGCTGCATACACTTCACATGCGCCATTTTTACTGTCAATATAGTTTGCGACTGCCTGATGTATTCTGCTGCTTATTTTCTGATGTGTCCGGCCTGGAGGAGCCATATCGTAGATCTGCCCGTCGATCAGTTCCGCACGTTTTCCTTCCGGTAAATGATAGATATCTGCAATCGTATAATGATCCGTGTTCACCATTGCATCCATTCTGATTTCCTCCCGATTCCTAGTACAGTGCTGTTTTCACCGTTAATTGCACAATGCAGCACTAGTACTTACTGCCGGATCTGTCCGTTTCCGCAGATCACATATTTATACGTACACAGTTCCGCCAGCCCCATCGGTCCTCTGGCGTGCAGCTTTTGTGTGGAAATGCCCATCTCGCAGCCGAGTCCGAATTCACCGCCGTCTGTAAATCGCGTCGATGCGTTTACATATACGGCCGCGCTGTCTACTGCTGCTGTAAACTGTTCTGCCGCTTTCTGATCAGCGGTTACAATTGCCTCGCTGTGTCCGGTGGAATGCTGATTGATATGTTCGATCGCGTCTTCCACATGATCTACGATTTTTACACCAAGGATATAATCTAAAAATTCTGTATCAAAATCTGCTTCTCCTGCCGGTGTTCCCTGGATTATAGCTGCCGATTCTGCGTCCAGCCTCAGTTCCACCGGCTGTTTTCCTGCTTCCTCGCGTTTTTGGCATAATGACTCCCGCAGCATCGGCAGAAACTGAGCCGCAATGTCTCTGTGCACCAGACAGACTTCCTGTGCATTGCATACGCTTGGCCGGCTCGTTTTTGCATTTTCAATAATCCTGACCGCCATTTCCAGATCTGCCGCTTTATCTACATATACGTGGCAGATTCCTGTTCCGGTCTGGATGCATGGCACTGTAGCATGCTCCACGCAGGAACGGATCAGCCCCTTTCCGCCCCTTGGAATCAGAAGGTCGATAAACCCCTCCGCCGTCATCAGTTCATTGGCGCTTACGCGCGAGGTATCTTCAATCAGATTCACTGCTGTCCGCGGCATGCCTGCCTCTTCCAGCCCGATCTGCATCGCTTCTACGATCGCGTGGCATGTGCGCCAGGCTTCTTTGCCGCCGCGCAGCACACAGACATTTCCGCTTTTGACTGCCAGTGCAGCCGCATCGCTGGTGACATTCGGACGGCTTTCATAGATAATCGCAATCACTCCCATCGGAACTGATGTTTTGCGTATCGTCATTCCATTCGGGCGCACAATTTCTGACAGCACCTTTCCTACCGGGTCATCCAGCTTTGCAACTTCACGAATCCCTTCCGCCATTCCCGCGATCCGTTTTTCATCCAGCATCAGGCGATCCAGCATGACATCCGAAATCGTGCCTTTGGCTGCTGCCAGATCCTGCTTATTCGCTTCCAGGATCCTCACCATATGATCTTGTTTTACGAGCGCATCCGCCATCTTGTACAGCGCCATATTTTTCCGGTCCGCGTCCGCCAGCATCAGTGCTGTTTTGGATTCTTTTGCCTGAATTAATATCTCCTGTGTTGTCATAAAGCAGTCTCCTTTCCAAGAAACCGTGTTCCTACTGATTCGCCTTCTACAATATTGTACAGCTTGCGCGGTCTTGCTCCATTCGCAATGACCATATCAAAGCCATGCTCCATAGCGATCTTGGCAGCATGCAGCTTTGTGATCATTCCTCCTGTTCCAAGTCCGCTGCCTTCCCCTTCTGCAAGCTCTTGGATCTCCGGCGTCAATTCCATAACGAGCGGAATCAGCTTTGCGTCGTCGCATTTATGCGGATCTTTTGTATATAATCCGTCAATATCACTGAGCAGAATAAGCAAATCCGCATTTACGCTGCACGCAACCATAGCCGCCAGCGTATCATTCTCGCCAACTGAAATCTCATCCGTGGCAATCGTGTCATTCTCATTCACAACCGGAATTACCCCAAATTCGATCAGGCGCAAAATCGTATTTTCAAAATTCTTTTTTCTGTTTTCATGTGTAAAGTCATCGCCTGTCAGAAGAATCTGTCCGACAATATGGTTGTATTCCCCAAACAGTTTGTCATACGTATACATCAGCTCACATTGCCCTACCGAAGCCGCCGCCTGTTTCGTCGGCATATCTTCTGGCCTGCTTTTTAAGGAAAGTCTTCCGACTCCCATCCCAATGGCTCCGGAGGATACGAGCACGATCTCATGTCCGGCGTTTTTTAAATCACTCAATGTCTTTACCATTATTTCCACATGCCGGATATCCAGGCATCCGGTCGGATACGCCAGTGTAGACGTCCCTACTTTCACTACAATTCGCATTATTATAGATTCCTTTCCAAAGCGTGTTTCGCTAAAATAACAATTCCTGCTGTCCAAGCACTTCTATCTGGGATACCAGCATCGTATCCGGCTCTGTGCCGCGCATATGCTCCGCCTTTAAATAATGCATGCCATTGCGCAGGCTTGCCGCTATCAGATTCAGTATATAAATGTTATCGAACCTGTTGTAAATGGACTCTCCGCCCAGGCCCGACAGACAAATCAGCTGTGTATTTGACTTTTTTGCCACATCCATCAACGGTTTTAATAAATGAGAGGCATTCGTCTGTGCAAACGGGTTATCCATCAGCAATACTTTTCCCTCGTTGTTGTCTGCAAACAAATCCGATGCATCCCGGCGCATGTAATACAGCAGACTTGTTAAAATAATAAATGCGGATAAAAATCCTTCTCCGCCGGAATTGCGTGCTACCTGTGACCATGCAATCTCATATTGGCGCTGCGCTTCGATTTTGTGCAGACGTATCTGTACTGACGCGATGCCTACCACAACGTCGAACAGATTTTTCGTCGTTACACGAGTTCCGATATATTCCTGCGCATTTTCATTTTGTTCCAGCAGTTCGATGCCTTTATGTGTAAGTTCCTCCATAAAATCCTGGATTTTAATCTGATACAGGTTCTCATTTTCTTCCCAGTCTGGAAGCTTGATTTTTAACATTCTTACGTTTTTGTCCCGAATCGTAATCGTAGAATTCTGGTCAATGCGTCCAAGGTTTTGATGCACCTCATGCACATACTCCTCCAGCAGCTCCGCAATCCTGTTTTTTTCTTCTTCCACTACGGATATATCAACCTGAATCTTTTCCATCAGGTTCTCATAAGACTGCAGCGTTGTATGGAGCTGACGCAGCACCTGTCCGGCATGATCGGTCAGCGACAGCATCGCTTCGATTGGCTTTCTGTAAAAATCCTCCGAAAAAGCTTCCCTGCGCACCATCTGATTTAATAACCCTGTCAGCTCGTCTTTCTGCTGCTGTCTGCGCTCTTTACAAAGATTATAATCTCTCACGAGCATCCCTTTTTTACGCCGCAGCTCTTCTCCTGACATCCGCTCCAATGCCTCCTGCAGCTTTGCAATCATTTTCGCTGACAGATGTCCACCGGAATCCTCCGGCTGTCCTTCCAAAGCATCTTTCTCACTTTTTATAGATTCCCATAGTTTTTGTTCTTCTTTGGACAAAGCCATATCTGAAAAAACAATATCCGATTCCAGCCCATGCAGCAGCATCTTCCATAACTGCTGTTCATCTTCCGGCAAATACTCCATATACTCCGCAAGGGCAGTCAAATGCGCATCATACCACTCCATGCGCTTTTGTTCGTTCTGCTGCGCCTCATCCAGTTCTTTGCACTTATAATCCTTTTTTTCCATCTCCGCTTCAAAGTCGACCGGCTGTATTTCTTCTTTTGGCAAAGGCTGGGCCTGCCGGCATTTTTCCATCAGCGCCTTTTTTTGCTGCTCCAGCCGCTGGCTTGCAAGCGCAGCGTTTTTATCCGCTTCATTCCACTGCGCTTTTTTCAGCTCATACTGCTGCTCACGCACCGCCAAAAGCTGTTCCTGGTATTCCTCCGCCTTACTGTCATACGCAGTCTGTTTCCACTCTCCGTCAGCCAGCCTGTATTTTTTCTGCCGTCTTGCAAGCTCTCTTGCAATTTTTCGTTCCTTTTCCCGCGCGCTTTGCAGCAGATGTTCAATCTCTTGCTGACGCAGCGAAATCTGGCTGGTGATGGCATAGTAACGGTTTTCCAGATCTTCCACTTTTCCTTCTGCCTGCCGCGTCTTTTCATACTGCTGATAACAAGCCGCTTTTTCAGCCAATTGCTCTGCAAGCCGTCTGCTGCTTTCCAGCTCTATTTCCTGCTTTCTGGCACGTTCCCTTAATTTCGCGGCCGTATTTTCCGCAAGCTGTCCTTTCTCCTTTGTAACCGCCAGATCATGCTGCAGTGCTTCCAGCTGCTGCTTCTGCTGCAAATAAGCCTCGTATGCCTGATGCAGTCCCTTTAAATCGTCCAATCTGCGTTCTTTGACACTCTGGCTGCGGACGTTTTCCTGAATCTGATGCTGCAGTTTCTGCAGCCTTTCTGCCAGCTGGCGGACTTCTTCTCTTTGCTTTTCAACTTTTTTGGAGATCTGTTCCAGCTCGTCCGCAGTCTGCTTTTGTTTCTGCTGCGCCTGTTCCTGCAGCTGTTTCGTTACGGTCTGACTGCGCAGCTGTTCTTTCTTTTCAAAATACTCCTCGTATTCCTGCCGCCGGATCTGTATCTGTTCTTTTTTATTCGCAATCTCACGTTCTTTTTCAGCCGCCATCTGTCTGAGCTTCTCTTCATTTAACAGATGTTCGTTAAACAGCATATAAAAGCTCACGTGTTCCATATGCACAACCGGATGTTTTTCTTTGTCCTGCGGCTGTTCCAGCTGTTCCCTTACCATCAGCGGTATTGGAAACGAGGTATACGGCAGCTCCTTTTCCTGTTTTTTTGCGTCTGCGCCTTTTAGTTTGTCCATATCCCGTTCGGACAGCAGCAGCGCATACGGCAGAAACGGATAGCTGCGGACTAATTTCTGATTTTGTTCTTCTGTATACTGATTTTTTTTAAGCCATTCCATCCCATAGACATACGAGATCCCAAGGTCGTCCAGCAGCTTTTCAAACGTCTCCGGCAGTTCCAGCACCCGGCCCTGTGTCAGCCTCTGATATTCTTTTTCAAGCAGGTCTTCTTCTTTTTCCAGATTCCGCTTTGCCCACTCGATTTCAGACAGCTTACGCTGCGCCGTATGCAGGATCTTTTCCATATCATATAAAACTGTTTCATCCAGTCCAAAATATCGAATCAGCTTCCGCCGTTCTTTCAGTTCCTGCTCATACTGCCTGCATACTTCTTTTGCCTGTTCGAGCTGCTGCTCTTTTTGCATCTGCATGCGGCTGGCATCTTCCAGATTTCTCTCGCTTTCTTTCTGCTGCCAGCTGCCTTCCTCGGCATCCTTCTGCATTTTTTGATAATTCTTTTTCAGCTCATCCAGTTCTTTTTCATATTCCTGCAGCTTTATTTCAAGTGCCGCAGGCTCATATTCCCCAAGAATATTCCGCACAAATGGCGGCTCATACCTCTGATTATATGCTTCTTCTTTTGTATCATACTCCTGAATTTTGGCCTGTACACTGCCAATGTGCGTACTTAGCTCCAGCACTTTGGCACGATATGTTTCTGTCTTTGCCGTTTCCTCTGCAATCTTTTCCTGTATCCCTGCCAGCTGCTGTTCATATGTTTTTATCTGCTCCTGCTGCCTGCCGCATTCCGACTCGTAATGTATCCGCAGCGTATAGCCCAGCTGTTCCCGCTCCTGTCCAAAGTCCTGTTCCTTTTGATTCAGCACCTCCAGCTGCTGCTCATATCGTGCGCAGTCCGCACTCTGCTCCTCTAACTCCTGCTGCTGTCTGGCACAGTCCAAAAGATGCAGCATATGCTTTGTCTGTTCATATTCCCGTTCTTTTTCATCCCGTTCCAACTGAACCATCTCGCGGTTGGCACGGCAGAACTTCTCTGTCTCCATCGCTTCATAGACGGCTTTGGAAACCTGCTGATACTTTAAATGGGCAATGTCCGCTAAAACCTGCTGCTTTTTTTGCTCTATCTCATCACCGTTTTTCTGCGCCGTACGCTTCGCTGCCCCCAGCTGCCATAAAAAAATGCCGATCTGCTCCTGCTGCAGCTGAAGTTCGTTTTCCACTACTTCATATTGCTTTGCAGTCTCCCTGACGCCCTCTGACTCCTGCGAAAACTGACGGATCATATCTCTGCGCTGTATTTTTGACCGATTATCTTTGTACTGACCGATATATTTTTCCAAAATATTCTGAAATTCTTTCATCCGGTCTTTATCTTTATTCAGCTTGCTCGCCACCGCATCCAGCAGCCATTTTTCCACAAGCCCTTTCTCATCCCTGCAGTCCGCAAACAAATCCGACAGCCCGGACTCTTTCAGGTTCACTTTTTTCATAATCGTTTCCCATTCCTTATAGTGAATCTGATATTCCATCAGCTTGTCAAAATACTGCCTGGACTGTGCGCTGTTATTCATATCATAGCTGAAAAACTTCACCGACGCGTCTTTTTTATAGCTGTCAAACAGCTGTCTGCACGCAACAAAGTTTTTCAGCGACATTTCCTTTTTCCCTTTCTCCACAACCGGCAGATGATTGATATCGTGCGCGCACGACGTCCGATATTCACTGATAAACTGTATGATCTCCAACGCTTCATCAGACGCTTCCGCCGTATCCGAACCGATCTCCTGGCGTCTGCGCACCATCATCCCGGTCATCACATACCCAGCACCATGGTCAAGCACCCATTCCACAAGAATAAACGTCGGCTTGGCCGTCGTAAAATAGCTTTCAAACGGCCGCTCCTTTGCGTCCCGGTAACGCTTATGGACAAACGGCGCCATCACCATCTGTACAAGCACCGATTTTCCTCCGCCATTGCACAGCGACAGCAGCGTACTCTCCCCATTCAAGTGAAATGTCTCATCACTGATCCGGATAGTATTATTATTATAATTCAGGTTAATCAATCGGATGGCGTTGATTTTACTCATTTTTTTGCCTCCTCTAATCCCAGCACCTGCCGCACCCGCAAATAGTGATTCTGATTCAGCAGATTCCAGTCTATAAAGTTATCCAGCTTTTTTGTCGTCTGGATCATCTCATCTTCTTCCACATATTCAATCAGGCCCTGCTTTTCCAAAAATTTTAATATATGGTGAAGAAACCCTTCCTTTGTCGTCTTTGCCTTTGAGCCTTTTTCATCAGACCGCAGCGCCTCATATGCCTCATACATATCCGCAAATGCAAGTCCCTGGTCCGCCTCAGGCTGCTCCCTGCTGTTCTGTGCTCCCGCTTTCAGATAAGCGCCGATGCTGTTTTGTATTTCTCCGACGCGCAGAAAGTCCCTCGCCTTGCTGCTCCTGCCCTGGCTGTCGTAAAACTCCACGAGCAGCGTTAATATGACAAACTGCGACAAAAAATAATCTCTGTCCGTTCCGCCTGATTTGCATAAAAGCGCTTTCAGCTGCGCTTTGGAAAAGCCCAGAAAATAATTTTCTTCCTTTGGAATCAGATAAATGACATCTCCGTAGCGTTCTATGCTGCTGCACGCGATTTCAGCCTGCGATTTCGCCAGATTCTGTATCTGTTCATTTTCCGCATATGCCTGGTACAACCTGTTTTCCGTCTCTTCACGAATCTCGTGATGTTCCAGCAGGTAATAAAATATTTCCTGGCTTATTCGAATTTCTTCAATTTCGTATGCCATTACGCTCCCGCATCCTTTCTGATTTTTACTCGTACTCCGCCTGGAATCTTAAGTCCGAGCAGCGAATCGTCTTTGTATTTCCATACGCATCATTGACATTTTCAAATACCACGGCCTCATTGTCTTCGATCCGGCTGATTTTTATGGTACGGATATGTTGATTCCCTGCTGGCTCCTGCTCTTCCAAAAGCTGCAGCAGCATTTCATTGAGCTGGAATCCTCCGGAAACTTCCTGTATGAACTCGCTCCGTTCTTTTTTTAATGCAGGAATGTCGATCTCGCGGCTTTTCATCAGCTCTACCATGACTTCCTTAAAAATCTCCGCGTTTGGAATAAACAGCGTCTTAAGCCTGGGTTCTTCATAAAGCTCCTGTCTGCACTGATCCAATGTAAATGTTTCCCTCGCAAGCAGCCGCTCTAACAGATATCCAAGGCAGCCCCTGTATTTTGCAAGCTTTTCCAGGCGCAGCCGCTCCTGTTCTTTCTGCCACTGTTCTTCATCAAAATCGATCTGTTCCTCACTGTCTTCCTCTGTTCTTTTACGAATCATCTGCTGCGGCTCCAACGCTTTGTTCAAATGATAGAGCTTGTCCGGGTTCTGCAGAAACAACGGCCTTAAAAATATATCCAGGTTTGCAAGTCCTGCCGGATTCTCCAGAATCTGATCAAACAGCTCACTACGCAGTGAAAACCTCTGAATCAAAGACATCTGTGACAGCTCTTCCAGTTCCTTTGTATAAAGCGCTTTGAGATCCAGATGATTGTTCAGTATTTTCTGATGCTCATCTATTGCACGGCTTAAATAGTCTTCTATCGTCCGCAGATGATTCAGATTCTCTTCTTCCTTTTCATCCAGCCGACGCACATTAATATGCGCTTCTTCCAGATCCGTTGCACGTGCTTTTACCATATCACGGTATTCCAGAAACTGTTTTCTTGTGTTTCGAATCGTATCCATATTTTCTTCCAGAATATTTTGATAATCCGCAACTGAATAATTCAGCGCGTTTCTGCGTATTCTGACCATTGCCTCCTGGATTTTCTGCAGCTGTATCCGCATCAGGTTAAATACGTTTTTGACCTCATCCACCGCTTTATCATAGTTTTGCTTTTCCAGGTGCATTTTAAATATCATCTCATGAATCGTCAGCTTCATATTATTCTCTATTTCAAGCGTGCCAAGCAGCAAATTGTAACCGTCGTCCGTCAGATAATACGACGTACGTTTCACCTCCGTGTCCAGATAAACAATCCGGTTCGCCACATAACTGATATTCATCTTCTGATATTCCTGCTTTTCAAAATCATATCCTTCAAAATACATCGGCCGGCCGTCATTAGACAAAATCACATTGACAATAAAATCTCCCAGTTTCCGGCAGTCCTCATACGACATTGCCTTTTTAAACGCAGCCATATTCAGCGCATCTACATAAGCTCCGATATCATCCATCACGCAGTTTTCTTCTTTCAGCGACTGTTCCATTAAATACAGCATCACCGCGAAAACCATATTCATCTGTTCATCCATGCTTTGAAATCCATATTGCCGCCACGTCGTCTTCTGGCTGCTGTTTCCAAACAAAAGCGCATATAGTCCAACATTTTTCATCCGCTTTGGGAATTGTTTTAGAAATTCATACTGCATATTGCTGCCTTTCCATCACTTGCTGCTTTCGTGTTTCCCTGTTACTTTTTCCTAACCTGGATGAACCAGAAAAGAAACACTTTTGACATTGTGTTGCGTTATTTTATTGGCTATGCGGACGCCGGATGAGGGGCGGGGCCTGGATTTCGGCTCCTACTCCAGAATGTTAAGAATCCCTAAACATTCTGCATGGACGTAGTGGCTGCGTCCGGTCGCGTCGCGTAGTCCGCCCCTGGCTTACAGCCAGTGGCTAAAAGCGACGCTGGGCTGCGCCCCTGGTTTACCGAGCAGAATGTTAAGGGCTTCTAAACATTCTTCCAACGTCGCTGAAATCCAGGCCCCGCCCCTCATCCAGCTGGTTTTGACTGGCTTTACAGAAATCATAGCGTTAAACTGTTGTATATTCCTATGATTTCACTGATCAGGTATACGATAACTGGCAAAAATACCATCCGACCTTTGCAAATTATTACAGATAGTATTTTTACGCAGTCATTTGAATCCTTTGTGAGATTTAAAATCGCAGATTTTTTCACAAATGTTCACGATTTACATATAAGGCCCGAGAAAACCAGCCGGGTGAGGGGAAAATGGCCTGGCTTGGGGCGACGTTGGAAGAATGCTTAGAAACTCTTGGCATTCTGCTCTGTAAATCAGGGGCGCAGCCCAGCGTCGCTTTTAGCCACTGGCTGTAAGCCAGGGGCGGACTACGCGACGCGACCGGATGGGGCCATTATCGTTTATGCAGAATGCCTGTCGAGTAGACCTGCCCCTTGC
>CAOKJJ010000175.1 GCA_948468465.1 uncultured Eubacterium sp.
CATTCTGGAGTAGGAGCCGCAAGCCAGGCCATTTCCCCCTCACCCGGCGTCCGCACAGCCAACAAAAAAATATCACAAAACAGAGGAGTAAACAATGTCATTACAGTTTATTTTTGGCAATTCCGGCAGCGGTAAGTCTGCCTGGCTTTATGAGCATGTGCTGGAACAGGCGCTGAAAAATCCGAAAAAAAAATTTTTGTTTTTAGTGCCGGAGCAGTTCACGATGCAGACACAGAGGGAGTTTGTGGACAGGCATCCGGCGCATGCCATTTTAAATATTGATGTGCTAAGCTTTCAGCGGCTTGCCTATCGGGTATTTGACGATCTTGGCATGATGGATTTTGTAGTGCTGGAGGAAACCGGAAAAAACCTGGTGCTGCGTAATGTGGCATCTGAAATAGAAAGCAAGCTGAAATTGCTTGGCGGGAATATGCGAAAGACGGGGTATATCAGCGAGATGAAGTCTCTGATTTCAGAGCTGATGCAGTATCATGTGACGCTGGAACAGCTGGAACAGGTAAGGGACGGACTGGAACAAAAACAGGCGCTGTGGTATAAACTGGATGATATTGTGACATTGTACCGCGGATATCTGGAATTTTTAGAAGGACGGTATGTGACTGCGGATGAGATCATCAATTTGCTGACGAAGGCAGCGCCGCAGTCTTTGATGCTGCGTGACAGTGTCGTGGTGCTGGATGGATATACCGGATTTACGCCTGTGCAGAATGAGTTTTTGGAACAATTGCTGGTGCTTGCGGAGCATGTGCAGGTTGCGGTGACGCTGGATGCGCGGGAGCCATTGTATGGCAGGCCGGATGTACAGGATTTGTTTTATCTGAGCAAGAAGACCGTACATGCTTTATGCGAGATTGCCAAAAGGCAGGGGGTGGCATTGGATGAGCCTGTGATGCTGGGGCATGGACGGGACAAGCGGTATGTTAAGGCGCCGGCTGTATTTCATCTGGAGCAGAATTTATTCCGCAAAAACCCTCAAAAATATATGGAAAAGCAGCAAGAAATTCAAATCTGCAGCCTGTTTCAGCCTAAAAATGAACTGCGTTTTGTGGCGGGGGAGATTCGAAGGCTGGTGTCGCAGCAGCATTACCGATATATTGATATCGCGGTTGTGACCGGGGATGTGCCGTCTTATGCCAACTATGCGGAAGAGATTTTTGAGCAGTATGATATTCCTGTTTTTGTAGACCAAAAGAAAAATATTTTATTTCATCCGATGATTGAGCTGGTGCGCGCGGTTTTAGAGATGGAGTCTTCTGATTATTCGTATGAGAGCGTCATGCGGTATTTTAAAAGCGGGTTAAGCGGGATAGATACAGACATGCTGGATGTGATGGAGAACTATTTGCTTGCTTTTGGAATCCGCGGATTCAGCCGATGGAAAAAAAGCTGGGTGCGTCCGGCTGCATGGCTGGAAGAAGCGGAATTGGAAGCGTTAAATGAAGCGCGTGAATCGTTTTTGGATTGTTTTTTGCCTTTTCATGAGGTGTTTCATAAAAAGGATGCGGCTGTGCGGGAGCGGACGGCCGCGCTGTATGAGCTGCTGGTCCGTCTGCATATGCAGGAACAGTTAGAGGCGCAAAAGGAGCGGTTCGAGGAAGAGGGACTGCTGGCGCAGGCAAAAGAAAACGAGCAGATCTACGGCATTGTAATGGAACTGTTTGACCAGATGGTAAAACTGTTAGGAGAGGAGGAGGTGTCGGCGAAAGAGTTTGCGGAGATTTTAGATGCCGGACTGGAAGCTTCCAAAGTCGGCATTATCCCTCCGGGGTTTGACAGGGTGCTGTTTGGAGATATTGAAAGAACGCGGTTAGAGCATATTAAAATACTGTTTTTTATCGGAGTAAATGACGGCATCATACCCAAAAATGAATCAGGCAGCGGGATTTTGTCTGAGTTTGAACGGGAAAAGCTGGCGGATTTTGAACTGGCGCTTGCTCCTACAGCCAGGGAAAAGGCTTTTATCCAGAAGTTTTATTTGTATCTGAATCTGACAAAGCCTTCTGACCGGCTCTATCTGACCTGTTCGCAGGCGGGACAGGAGGGGAATACAAGGCGCAGGTCTTATCTGATCGGGGCAATACTGAAAATGTTTCCAAGGCTTGCGGTTTCCATGCCGCAGGAAGATACGACGGCGACTGCGAAAAGCAGCATGCGCTATTTTTTAAGCGGACTGGCGCAGGCCAAGAACAATGAGGCCAGTGAAGAGTGGAAAGCATTGTTTGCATGGTATATGAAACAGGAACAGTGGGCGGATACGGTGATGGAATATGTGAAAGCAGCTTTTTTTGTACATCAGGATGCAAAATTAAGCGCTGAGATCTGCCGGAAGCTTTACGGTACGGTTTTGGAAAACTCGGTCACACGGCTCGAACGGTTTGCCGGATGTGCGTTTGCGCACTTTTTGCAGTACGGCCTGCAGCTGTCAAGGCGGCAGCTGAATGAATTTGAACCGGTGGATTTTGGAACGATCCTTCATGACGCGCTGGAGCGGTTTGCAAGAAGAATGTCAGAAGCCGGAGACGACTGGTTTCAAATGACAAAAGAGCATCAGAACCAGTATGCCAAAGAAGCGATCGAACAGGCTGTTGCGGCGTGTAAAAACACAGCGCTTGCAGATGGGGAGCGGAATATTTATCTTGTGCGCCGGATGGAAAAGGTGCTGAATCGTACGGTGGATGTGCTTGGCCAGCAGATTCGAAGCGGCAGTTTTATACCGGAAAATTACGAGGTGTCGTTTCAGTATGTCAACCGGCTGGACGCGATTCAGTTTAAGCTTAGCGAAGAAGAACAGATGCGCCTTCGCGGAAGGATAGACCGTATGGATGTCTGGGAAAAAGAAAAAGAGGTTTATGTCAGAGTGATTGATTATAAATCCGGAAATACAAGTTTTCAGCTGCTGTCGCTGTACCATGGCCTGCAGCTGCAGCTTGTTGTGTATTTAAACGCGGCGATGGAGCTGATGCGTGCCAGGCATCCGGATAAAGAGGTGAAGCCGGCAGGAATTTTTTATTACCATATAGATGATCCGCTGCTGGATACGGAGGAAGAACTGTCCGAAGAAGAGATCCGGGATCAGATTTTTACAAAATTAAAACTGGATGGGTATGTTAATGCGGATCCGGCGGTATATCATGCGATGGACCATACGATGCAGTCGTCTTCTGACATACTGCCTGTGACGGAAAACAAAGACGGTACTTTGCGCAAAAATTCCAAAGCGGCGACGCAGGAGCAGTTTCAGGTTATTTCTGATTATGTCAATCGTAAGATTACGCAGCTTGGGATCCGCATGATGCGCGGGGAGATAGATGTTAACCCGTATGAACTGGGGGATAAGACGCCGTGTGAATATTGTCCGTACCAAAGTGTCTGCGGATTTGATGAAAAAATAGATGGATTTGACTACCGCAGGCTGGAAAAATTTGACCAGACCTCGGACATTATCAGGCAAATGGAAGAAGGGCAGGCAGGGAAACCATGAGTATGAGATGGACAAAGGAGCAGCAGCAGGTCATTGCATTGCGAAACAGAAACCTTCTTGTTTCCGCTGCGGCAGGCTCCGGCAAGACGGCAGTGCTCGTAGAGCGGATTGTTCAAAAAGTGCTGGATGAAAGCAGTCCGGTAGATATCGACCGGATGCTGATTGTGACGTTTACAAAAGCGGCGGCAGCTGAAATGCGTGAGCGTGTCAGTCAGGCAATTGAAAAGAGGCTGGAAGCAGAGCCGGAAAACGGCAGGCTGCAGCGGCAGGCAACGCTTGTGCATAACGCACAGATTACGACGATAGACAGCTTTTGCCTGTATGTCGTACGCAACTATTTTCAGACGATTGATTTGGAGCCGTCTTTTCGGATTGCAGACCCCGGAGAGCTGCAGCTGTTAAAAGCGGATGTGGCCGCACAGGTGATGGAGGACTGTTATAAGGAGAAAAATGAAGGATTTTTGCGCCTGGCAGACCGCTATGCGACAGCGAAAAGCGATGCGGCGCTTGTAGATTTTATGATGCGGCTCTATGATTTTTCACAAAGTTATCCGTGGCCGGAGGAATGGCTGGCATCACTGCCTGCGTTTTATCGTTTTGAGGAAGATCCGAAACAGTGTATGCAGCAGTTTCAAAAACAGGAATGGATGCGCGGCCTTTTGCGGTATCTTAGGTTTGTAATGTCGGATTTAGCAGGCCAGATGGAGATCGCAAGGGCGCTGTGCAGTGCGGATGACGGGCCGCAGATGTATCTGGCCGCTGTAGAGGATGATTTGCGCCAGCTAACGGGGCTGTGCGCCTGTGACAGCTATGAGCAGTACAGCAGGCAGCTTGCGGGGCTTGCGTTTACAAAATTGGGTGTGAACAGAAAGTACGAAGGCAGCAAAGAAAAACAGGAACAGGTAAAAAGCATTCGTAAAACCGTAAAAGATTCACTGACAAAAATCAAAGAGTCTTATTTTTATCAGGATGCCGCGCATATGATCCTGGATATCCGCGGCATATTGCCGGATGTGGAAGCGCTTGTGCAGCTGACACAAACATTTGCGAAAGCGTACGAAATGAAAAAAGAGGAGAGAAATCTGCTGGATTTTTCCGACATTGAGCATTTTGCGCTGCGGATTCTTGTAGATGCAGAAACGAGAAAGCCGACGGCTGCCGCGAAAGAACTGCGGGAAGTCTATGAAGAGGTTATGATCGACGAATACCAGGACAGCAACTATGTGCAGGAAACGATTTTAAAAGCGGTATCCCGCGAAGAGCTGGGAGAAAACAATATTTTTATGGTCGGGGATGTCAAGCAGAGCATTTACCGCTTTCGTCTGGCAAGGCCGGAGCTGTTTATCGAAAAATACAAGACCTATACGACGCAGGAAAGCAGCCGGCAAAAAATAGATCTGCATAAAAATTTCCGCAGCCGCAACGAAGTGGTGCAGTCGGTGAACCACATTTTTTACCGGGTGATGCGGGAAGATATTGGAAATATAGAATACGATGAGCAGGCGGCTTTGTATGCGGCGGCTTCGTATCCGGCGCCGGAGCAGGCACAGATGTTTCAAAGCGAGCTGTTATTGGCGCAGGCATCCGAAGAAGAGCTGGCACAGGCGCAGATGGACAGCTGGCAGGAATTAGAGGCGCGCATGACAGCGGCCAGGATTCGGGAACTGCTGGAAACGCAGCTTGTTACAGACCAGGAAAGCGGGCAGCTTAGAAAAGCAGGATATAAAGATATCGTGATACTGCTTCGGAGCATGAGCGGATGGGCGGATACCTTTTTAAAAGTACTGGCGCAGGCAGGCATCCCGGCGCATACAGCTTCTAAAACCGGATATTTTGGCACCGTCGAGATCAAGACGATCTTAAGCATGCTTGCATTGCTTGACAATCCGCTGCAGGATATTCCGGCCGCCGCGGTGCTGGCTTCTCCGATTGGCGGCATGAATGGGGAAGAACTGGCGCGGATTCGGGCATTTAGCAAAGAACATTTTTATTTTCTGGCGCTGGAGGATTTTGTACAGCATGGCGTTTTTACAGAGGATGCGGATAAGCGGCTGCATGAAAAAGCAGCGGCTTTTATACAGATGTATGACAGGCTGCGCCGTCTGACGCCATATACGCCGATTCATAAGCTGATACAGAAGGTCTTGCAGGAAACCGGGTACGCGTCTTATGTGCAGGCAATGCCTGCGGGAGAACAGCGCCTTGCAAATGTAGATATGCTGTTGGAAAAGGCGATCGCTTATGAGAAGACGAGTTATAAAGGGCTGTTTCATTTTGTGCGCTATATTGAAAAGTTAAAAAAATATGAAATAGATTTTGGCGAGGCAGATATTACAAGTGAAAATGAAGATGTCGTACGCATTATGAGCATTCATAAGAGCAAGGGGCTGGAGTTTCCAATCGTATTTGTCAGCGGGATGAGCAAGCAGTTTAATCAGCAGGATATCCGAAGCCGCCTGATTCTGCATCCGGAACATGGAATCGGCCTGGATTTTATAGATACGGAAAAAAGAATCCGCAAACCAGGTATCATCAAGAAAATATTAGCAAATGAAATCGGGATTGAAAATCAGGGAGAAGAACTGCGTGTGCTTTATGTAGCATTGACAAGGGCAAAGGAGAAGCTTATTATGACAGGGGCGGTAAAAGAAGAACTGCCGAAGGTACCGACAGGCAGCGGCGCAGACGGAAACATGGACTATTTTGCAAGATATCATGCATCTTCTTATCTGGATTGGGTGTTTCCCTGCATATCATCGCAGGAGGATGTCTGTCAAACCCGTATTTATCATACCGAAGAATTGCTGCTGCAGGAAGCTGTAGAGGCAGCGATCGAACGGCTGGACCAGATGCAGGTAAAAAATCTGTACCGCACAGCAGATGCAAAGATCTGTCAAACGTTAGATCAAAAGCTGTCCTGGAAGTACCCATATGCGTCAGATACAGATTTAAAGACAAAAATATCAGTCACAGAGCTTAAAAAGCGCAGCCATATCGTCCTGGAAGAGGACGCTTTGGCGCAGGAAGAGTGGTTTGCCAAAGAGAAGGAAAGCATAGTGCCTGCGTTTATGCGTACCGAACAGGTGCAGGAAAACAGGGGGGCGCTGCGCGGAAGCGCGGTTCATAAAATCATGGAAGAGGTGGATTTTATACGAAGCAGCCAGAGCGAAGACCGTATGGCAGACATCTGTGCGCAGATCGAGCATATGCTGTCTCAGCAGAGGATTACACAGGAAATGAAAGAGCTGGCCGATGTCCGCATGATTGGAAAGTTTTTGGAAAGTCCGCTGGCGGCGCGCATGGCTGTGGCACAGCAGAAAGGGGAACTGTATAAGGAACAGCCGTTTGTTATGGGGATACCGGCGTCTGCCATCTATGAGGAAGGCAGCGATCAGCTTGTACTGATTCAGGGAATTGTCGATGTATATTGGCCAGAGGATGGCCAGCTTGTCATTTTGGACTATAAAACAGACGCAGTGACAAAAGAAACACAGCTTACCGAGCGTTACCGCATGCAGCTGGACCTGTATGCGCAGGCGTTGCACAAGGCTACTGGAAAGAAAATAAAAGAAAAATTAATTTATTCATTTTCATTGCACAAAACAGTGAAAGTATAAAACAAGATAAAAGAAAATATGATAAAAAAACATGATAAGATAAAATATGATAAAATAAAATATGATAAGAATAAGATAAAATAAGATAAAATAAGATAAAAAAATAAGATAAGATAGGAAAGGAGACACATATGCGCATCATTCTTGCCTCGGCATCTCCAAGAAGAAAAGAGCTGTTAAAAAAGCTGTTTTCCGATTTTGAAATCATACCTGCGAAAGGCAGTGAAGTGTATCATACGATGCAGCATCCGTCGCAAATCGTACAGCAGCTGTCAGCTCAAAAAGCAGATGAAGTTGAGCGTGCTGTATTTGGCATACGTCAAAGCGGCGGAAAGGAACATTCGGATTATCTGGTGCTTGGGGCTGATACCGTTGTCGCATACAAGCATCAGATTCTTGGCAAGCCGAAAGACGCGGCTGATGCAGAGGAAATGCTTAAAATGCTTGCGGGAAATGTGCACCAGGTTTATACAGGCGTTACGTTGCGGCTGATGCTCAAAGGAGAACGGCAGTGCATACAATTTGCGGAATGCACGCAGGTACGTTTTTATCCAATGACTCAAAAAGAGATCAGAGCCTATATAGATAGCGGCGAGCCGATGGACAAGGCGGGCGCTTATGGGATACAGGGGGCAGGAGCACGTTTTGTACAAGGGATTGAGGGCGATTATGCAAACGTCGTAGGTCTGCCTGTCGCAAAGCTTTACCAGATTTTGAAGAAAATCGAAGAAATTGCATTGCCTTTTTGAGCAATATCTACTATGATAAAATTATCGAATCAGAATAAAGGAGGCAGAGCAAAAGATGAATCAGTTTGATGAAATATGTCTGAACTATTTTTTGGAACATCAGCGCCAGCTGTTTAGGGAGGAGGTTGCTAATACGCAGGAGGAAGCGGAAGAGTTTTTAGAAGACTGCCTGGCAGTTGTCTGTGAAAGCTTGCAGGAGGTGAAAGACTACCTGGATGAAAGCGGTGCGGATGTTGCCGATATGAGTCTGAAAGAGATCGAAGAGGCCAGTGAAGTATTTTCACTTCCGGACGGAAGATATCTGGTTGTAGAGGTTTGACGCATGACCCCAAATAAGAAAAACAACAAAAATACGAAAAATAAGAAAACAAAAACGGCTGCCGCTGTACTTCTTACAGGGACGCTGTTATCCTGCCTGTGCGCAGGCTGCGGAAAAGGAGATCCGCTTCATGTCACGCAGATGATGTCAAAGCCTGTTCTGAAAGTGGATGGAGAGAGTTATTCGCTGCCTGAGGCTAAGGTATATTTAATTAATTATCAGAACCTTTATGGAACGGTAGCCGGCGTCGACCTGTGGCAGCGGGAGGGTCAGGAAGATATGCTGGAAGAGTATATTAAAAATCTGACGGTTGCCCAGATGACGAAAATTTTGAGCATGGATTCCCTTGCGAAGAGCAGAAATATCGCGTTGGAAGAAGAGGAACTTGCGAAAGTGGAAAAAGCAGCCAAAGCTTATTACGAATCTTTAAATGAAAACGAGCTGTCATACCTGGAAGTAGATGAAGCGGATATAAAAAGATTATATGAAGATTATGCTTTGGCACAAAAGCTCTATAAATCACTGACTGTCGGTGTGAACAGTGAGGTGAGTGACGATGAGGCGCGTATTATGGACGCGATGCAGATTGTTGTATCTGATGCAAAAAAAGCAAGGGAAGTGAAAAAAGCGCTTGCGCAGGGCGGAGATTTTTCCACGCTTGCCAGTTCCTATAACGAAGCTGAAGAAGTAAAAATTCAGTTTGGCCGGGGCGAACTCCCGCAGGAGGTGGAAAAAGCGGCATTTGCTCTGGACAATGGAACTGCATCCAGCAGCATTAAAACAGAAGACGGTTACTACTTTATTTATTGTGTGAATAAGTTTAATGAAGAATTAACCGATGCAAATAAAATTAAGATTGTACAAAAAAGGGAAAAAGAAGCGTTTGGCGATGTTTATGATGCATACAGCAGGACGATTGCAAAAAAAATGTACCAGGATACGTGGAACAGCCTGCAGGCAAAGCATACGGAGGAATTGACGACCGACAGTTTTTTCGCGGTTTATCAGGAATACTGCAAAGAGTCGTGATAAGCAGCTGTGGCAGCAAGATTAGAAGTGGAAAAACAAAAATGTTAAAGGAAGCAATAAGAAAACAGCTAAAGCGGGAAGCAGAACCGGATTATAAGGAATTTCAGGCAAAACTGCTGCCGGGTGTGGATGGCATTCTTGGCGTGCGCCTGCCGAAGCTGCGGGAAATCGCAAAACGCATCGCAAAAACAGATGCGCAGGAATATTTAAATCATGAGATGTATGCTGTTATACACAGCGCGGATGAGGACAGTATCGTATACTATGAAGAAAAAATGCTGTACGGAATGGTGATCGGCTATGCGAAGGCAGACGATGCACAGCGCAGGCAATGGCTGGATTTATTTGTGCCGAGGATTGACAGCTGGGGCGTCTGCGACAGCTGCTGCATGACATTTAAATGGATGAAAGAAAAGCCGGAATTGTGGTGGGAATATGTCAAAACATGGACGTTTGCAAATGAGGAATATGAAATTCGCTTTGGACTCGTATGTATGCTTGCTCATTTTATAGATGAACGGCATATACAGGAAATACTGGCGGTCTGTAGCCGTGTGCTGCATGAAGGATATTATGCGAAGATGGCACAGGCGTGGCTTGTTTCCGCGTGTTTTGTCAAATTTCCCGAACAGACTAATCTGTTTCTTGAAAAGGATAACATGGAACCCTTTACACATAATAAAGCGATCCAAAAAACATGTGAATCGTATCGTGTGTCCAAAGAATGGAAAGATAGGATTCGCAGCCTGAAAAGAAGTATTTGATAACAGCGCTTCATGAACAGCGCTCCATGAGCTGTCTGAACTGTTGCAGTATGTGAAAGGCGGTGAAACAATGATTGATAAGATCAATGGAAATAATGGCTATGATTTTCCGGACGGCAAACAGAATAAAAAGAAAAATGCGGTAGTAAGAGCCTACGAAAATACGCCGGGTTTTGAGGAAGCGGCGAAGAAAAGAACGTCAGATGTTCATAAAAAAAATGCTGCGCAGTCAAACGACAAAGATACGGGAGTTATTTTAGATTTATCCAGGAGTGAGACAGATAAAAAAGAGGCAGCGGCATCGGCGGGCCGGAAAAAGGATATGTCATGGGCGGATGTACTGCGCAAAATTGCGGCTCCGATTTTGCAGTGGCTGAAAAATTTCTGGGAATCAGACCGTGCATCGGACA
>CAOKJJ010000176.1 GCA_948468465.1 uncultured Eubacterium sp.
CATTAATAAAGATACCATTCGTTTTTTCATAGCTTCCTCCTTTTTACGTTTCTGCCAGTTTTTCAACATAGCTTTTTTCATGACATTTTGTCACTTTATAATATCAATGCACCGCCCGCGCGCACTAATATTTCTCATCCCTTTACCGCACCTGCCGTCAATCCTTCTATCAGATTTTTTCCTAATAGAAGGAATATGATCAGTGTTGGAATCGTTACTATAATAGATGCGGCTCCCATCTGGTTCCAATAAGTTCCAAATTCTGTTATAAATCTGGATAATCCGATTGAAATTGTGTATCTGTCTTCACTTGTAAGGAGAATCAGGCTATACAGATATTCGTTCCAGGCACACATGAATGAATACACTCCAACCGCTGCAATTCCTGGTTTTGAAATCGGAAGGATCACTTTTGTAAATATTTTGAATGGCCCGCAGCCGTCAATTCTTGCAGCCTCTTCCAATTCCTTCGGCACCCCTCTGAAGTAGCCGTACATCATCCAGATCGAAAATGCCAGACTGATCGTTGTATAGAGAAGCATCAATCCTACATGTGTATCATACAATCCATAGCTCCGATATGTGGAAAACAGCGGAATGATGATGGATGTACTTGGAAACATTTGTGCAACCAATACAAGCATCAGAATCACTCTTTTCAATGGAAACCTGAACTTTGCAAATCCATATGCAGCCATACTGGAAACCAGCATTCCCAGAATAGTAGCGACGATCGATATTTTAAGCGAATTTATTATATATTTTGGAAATGGTTTCTGTATCCATACTTCGTAATAGGAAGCAAAGGAAAATTTTTCCGGCCAAAGTGTTACAGGAATTTTCAACAGTTCTGTCATACTTTTTCCCGATGTTATGAACATCCAAAATAATGGAAACAAAGCAATAAAGAGAATCAACGCCAATCCAATTATTTTCAAAGTACGAATAATTGTTTTTTTCATCATCCTATGCCTCCTCTTCTTTTGTTGCCTTTGTCATTTTCAGATAAATCAAAGCGAATACCATGATAATCGCAAACTGAATTACCGAATATGCGGATGCCTCACCAAATCTGAATTTCTGGAATGCAGTTTTGTAAATAGTCATGGGCAATGTCGTGCTGGAAACTCCGGGTCCGCCGGCAGTCAATATATTGATGATTCCAAATCCGTTCATTGTCCAGATTGCTGCCATCAAAGAACAGATCGACAGTACGTATTTTAAATTCGGCAATGTGACATACCAGAATTTTTTTATTCCGTTGCATCCGTCAATCGCGGCTGCCTCATAAAGCCCTCTGTCAATTCCCTGAAGTCCTGCAGATAGCATAATGGTTACATACGGATAGGTCCGCCATATATATACAAAGCAAACCGAGGCAAGCGCCATAGATTCGGAAAAAAATTGTATATGCTCCGGTAATATATTTGAATATTCTACCAATATGGAATTGACCAGTCCTTTTTCACCATCCAATATCCATCTCCATAAAGCTCCGACTACAACCTCCGGCAGTACCCATGGCATAAACACCAATGCCCTTATCATGTTTTTTCCATATCGTACCGTATTCAGAAAAATTGCAAACATCATGGAGATCACAACCGTGATACCAGTTACTACAACAGCAAAAATTATCTCATTTTTGAGGATGATTCCAAAATTCTCATTTGCAAATAATTTTTTAAAGTTTACAAATCCAATAAAATGATATTCCCAGCTTTTCAAAATATTAAAATCAGTAACGCTGTACCAAAATCCGTGAACCATCGGAATAAACAATAAGCCAATAAGTAAGACCAACGCAGGTGCAATAAAAAGGTACCCTCTTACAGCTTCCCAAAAAAGTAATTTTGACATTTTTTTCTTTTTCATAAGTACCTCCCTATAGGCCAAATTTTACAAAATGGTATTTTTCGGACCATACATTTCTGCTGTCATTTTTAAAAGGACTTGGAACAGGAGTAAAATCTGCAGGCCACACCGCGTACAATTCACCGTCTATGTGGTGATGCGGCCCAAATAAGTTTCTGTTAGATGCATACAGTTCTAATACAATTTCATTTTCTCCGGGATGAATATAATCTGTAATATCACATTCATATGGTTTCCAGAATATTTTCTTCAAAAAGCTGCCGTTTACATAAAGATTCGCACACATAGCATGTAAACGAAATAATTTATATATATATCTTTTATTTTTGTTAGAAACAATCTTTACTCCTTTTGAATCATCAAATTCATGAATATAAATTTTCTGTGCCAATTTTATTTTTCCTGCAAAAAAGCAAAATCCCTGACTCGTAAAATCATCACTATAGACATAGTTCGGCATTTCCCTGATTGAAAATGTATCGTCTGAAATCAATTCTTTTCTCCAGGAATACGTAAATCCATTATGATTAAATATCCCAAAATCGCCCAGAAGATAGCTATTTTCAATTTCTGTATTAAAGGTAAGTTTATTACGTTCTGTCTCCAATACATCCTTTCCAAACAAGACATCGTAGACTTTTTGATCCTGATAAAAGTAAATCTCTAAAATGATTTCATTCATATCTTTTTGCAGAAACGGTAATATATCAAACTTATGAAATGCCTTATCTTTCCACCATCCATTGCTTTTAATTTCTGTAATTTGTCCGTTTATGGATGCTTTCAATATATCCAATCCTTCCGCAATTAAATACATATTTTTACACTTTTCCGGCTCCATTTCCATACAAAACTGAAACTTTAAAGAAACCGGAACCGGCTTTTTTTCTTGAAGCAAAATATCCATAAGACGGATCAATGGTATCCTTTTCTGCCATTCTCCAGAGTCTATTTTGTATACACAAGAGTCTAACGTCATGGAATTAAAATCGCATTTTTGAACTTTCCAAATTCCTTCTGCAGAGAGCGTGATCTGATCTTTGCTTTTTTCTATCTTTTCTGCTTTTTTTGATTTTCTATTATTTGACGTTCTTTTTTCTAAAACAAGAATTGCTCCTTCCATCTCCTGCAGCGTTAAATGGAAAAATGTACTGTTCTTTTTCTGTTCTGAATAATAAAAATTCACCTTATTCTCGAATGGATCATAAATACTTACAATCCAATTTCCAGAGACTGTCACACGATTTTTCGTAATTTTGTTTTTGTTCAGGTTCACAATATATAAATATGTCTTATTTCCGGCACATTCTTTTCTCAGTTGATAATGAACTCCCTGAGTCTCAACTCCATTTTCAGAAATAGAGACTGTCCATTCTAAATCAATTTTTAATCTGCTTTTTAAATTGGAAAGCCTGACCGGAATTACGGAATGATTTAATTGATCCAAAATATGCGGATTTTGCTCTCCGCTGATATAATCAGGCATTTTTCCAACAGAATATATTTTTCCGCCATGCTTAACAAACTCAAATAATAAATCTGCCGTTGTTTTCTCAATGTTCATCATATCTGGAATAACAACTGCTTTATAAGTACAATCCCCTACTATAAAAAAATTATCCTTTATTTTTCCATACTTCCGAATGATTTCTTCATCTCCGTAATGATAATCTATATGGTAATCTGACATGGACTGAGAAATTTCTTCGAATGCCTGTCCGTATTCTATGATTTCTTTTGATTCTTCTCCGTTATAAAGCATCCATGCACTGTGCATCGGATGAAGAAGAATTACTTCAGCCCCTGATGTTCCTTCGGAAAGAATTTTTCCAATTCTTGCAAAATAATCATTAAAATATTTGTATTCATTCCACCAGCTCTGCTGATAGAACAGCGAAGGCGGAAAATCCCGTTTGCGTTCCCCGAGGATCGTATAACTCTGCAGATGCTGGCACATCCGATTGACGCCGTTGACATACTGCCACTGTGCAATCCACTTTAATTCTTCCGGTGTACAATCCCATCCTGTCATTGCAAACATTTCGGATATTACAAATTTTTTGCCCAACTGGGCGGCGGCGCTTCCAACCTGCTTTGGAGTCAGTGGAGAAGAAATCCTTCTTCTCAGCCAATCTATGCCAGGCATATCCATATATTCATAAGACGGCATCACTCCCGCTGTCGCCTGCATCTGCATCAAAAGGGAATCTTCCCGCATCAGATGTCCTGTCATCATACAGTTATTTTTCTTGCACCACTCATAAATGGTTTTACAAAATCCTTCCGTATACATCTGTGATATTGTTTTCCAAAAATCACAGCGGTATTTTTGATATCCTAATACTTCACGAAACAGCGCAGTATAAGCTATCTGCGGATTGTAACCGCAGTTCTTTTCAAACATTTCTTCCAAACAGATAGAATATGGTATCTTCAATTTGGCAAATTGGGGTTCATCTGTAAAAAATCCGGGAATTACCTTTCCGATTTCATCTGAAAATCTGTTCAGATATTTCTCATGTGTTACTTCTAAAAATTTTTCAATTACTTTTGGATTTAATACATCTACATAATACGGATTGATTTTTTCATAAACAACATAAAGAAACTGAGTGTCATCTTCTATTTTTTCTTCGATGTTTTCCTTCGTGTCTCCCAGATAGCAGCCCGACTCATCATAGATACCAAGGATTTTTTGCTGCCAGTCTATGTTTTCTAATATTTCCCTTTCCTGTTCCATCCAACGCATATGATAATAAGATCCCAGGGAGGTAACCCTCCCTCCGGCAAATCCGCTCGGCCATCCTTCTTCATCATAAAGCCAGGCTTCCATCCCCAGTTTTTCCGCTTCTTCTATGGAACATTGTATAGCCTGCATCCATTCTTCACCGAGATATTTTGTTTTCAGTCCGCCTCTTGCATGCATGAAAAACCCGCCGATTCCCTGCTGATGCATTTGCCGGATCTGCCGCCTTAATTCCTCCTGATCCAGCTTATCATTCCAGGACCAAAACGGAAGAGAACGGTATTCATTCGGAATTTCTTCCATCTGTTTTTCAAATACATTCATTGATTTTCATCTCCTGCCGCAAATGCACTCTATTGATTTTCTTAAATACTCCAAATTTTCTTTACTTTTTTCTACAAAGCTGGTCTGCAGTAAATATTGATATATTATTTCTTTGTTTTTTTCTGTTTCTGGAACACCCAGCTCCTGAAGTCTCACAGGCATCTGCATCTTTTTCATAAAATCCACAAATTCCGGAATCTGATTTTCCTGTCTGTTGTATGCCAACTGAAGAATCAACGAAGTTCCGACAATTTCACCGTGCAGAAAACCGAGCCCTTCTATTGTAAAATACTTACGCACAGCATAATACATTTCGTGCGCAAGGGCAGTCTGGCCAAGCGCTTTGGAACTCCCGCTGATAAATCCGGTCAATGCAAAATTGATATATAAATAATCATGTACTTCTTTACTTATTCTGTGTTCTTCGATATCTATATATATTTTTTGATAATTACGTTTCAATTCATCATAGATATATTGTGACAACAGATATGCGGTATAAAGTTCAAAGCTCATGTTTTCTTTTTGAACTTCCGGATGGCCGTTCCGTATCTCAACGACCTTTGCCATGGAATCCAGCATACCGGCCGCCGCATATCTGGGTGGCTGCTGTACCATAATCTGTTCATCTATGATAATGGAATTTACTTCATAATCATGATAAAAATTTCCGTTCTTTGTACCAAGTGCTTTTCCATTTTCCTCATACATCACACTCATAGGCGTATATGCCGCGCAGGTCGCGGATGATGTAGGAATCGTAACAACCGGCAATTGTGCTTTATGTGCAGCCGCTTTTGAAAGATCCATGATCCTTCCGCCGCCGATGCCTGCGATTACATCAAAACCATGTTCTAAAGCGTATTCTGAAAAACGATCTGCAGCCTGCCAGGTTGTATATCCATTATATTCCAGGAACTGATACTTCAGATTATTCTGTTTTAACTGCCTGCTTAGATCCTGCTTTAGAATGGATATTGCCCTTGGGCCTCCCAGTATAAGTATATTCTGTCCGTATCGCGCAATCTCCTGACCTGATTTTTCTATGGCTCCGGGCATTTGGATATACCGTCCTGCCCCTAATTTGTATGCAATATCCATTCTCGTTCTCCTCACAGATTCATTATCTATACCCTTGGGTATCAAAATAAAACAATTAAAGCTTTCCGATGTCTTTCAGAATTGCCTTTGTCACGTTCATCTCTTCTTCCGTAGCCGGTGCCAACGGACCTCTTGCAGAACCAAGCCTGATCCCTGTAACCAACTCTATTGCCGGTCGCATAATAGAGTTTGGCAAAATCCTTCCATTCTGTCCCGTAGATTTGCAGAACCGGTACATGGGAACAAACAACGCGTTTGCTTCTTCATTTTTTCCTTCAGCAAAACATTTAAAAATCTTGCGGATTTCATGGCCGAATATATGCGCGCCGCCGCTTACCAGTCCCATTGCTCCCTGTACAATCGTAGGAAGAAGCATTACATCATCCCCGTTATAGATTGCAAAATCCGGATCAATATCTTTTGTAGCAAGGAAAAAATCTGTAACCTGGGTTGGATTGATGCCTGCCTCATCTTTTACTCCAACAATATTTTCAATTTCAGAAAGTTTTCCAACTGTTTCCGCTTCCATGTTAACCCCGACAAAAATGGGAATATTGTAAAGCAGTATGTCGCAGGATGTGCTTTCAGCAATTGCTTTAAAATGATTGTAAATTCCCTGCTGTGTCGGCTTATTATAGAATGGGCAGACAATCAGACAGGTCTTAATTCCAAGCTTTTCCGCTTCCTTTGTCAGTGCGATTGTTTCTTTCGTTGATGCGCATCCTGTACCTGCTATCACAGGTTTTCTTCCATCAGCCGTCTTTACCGCCGTTTCCATCAGCTTTACTCTTTCTTCAAAGGTCAAAAGACTTGCTTCCCCTGTCGTACCTGTAACGATCAGGGAATCACACAGATCATTGTGGATTAAGTACTCAATCAGTTCTGCATATGTGTCATAATTTACTTCTTCGTTTTCATCATATGGCGTGATAAGCGGTAAAAGAATCTGACCATATTTTTCTACAAATTTGTTCATATTATCCTCCATATCCTTTACTTTTTTCTTATCCAAAACCTGATTTCCGTATATCCGCGGGCTGTTTTATTGATTCAAATACACTTAAATCCGGTTTTTTCACTTATTAAAATAAACTTTTCCGAATCGCTTCTTTATCAGATTCAGATAAATATGTAATAGGACTTCTGCAAAATCCAACTTCCCTTCCGATCAGTTCTAATGCGTATTTTAACCGGATCGGAAATTGGGTTCCTCCAAGATTCTGCCACTTCATATACAATGAATTTTGAATCTTAAACCCTTCCTCATGCTTTCCTTCTTCAGCGCACTGCCACATTCTGCAGCACTCATCTGGAAATAAGGAGAGAATTGCGCTGATCGCTCCGGACGCTCCCAACTCAAAACAGGTAAAAATCATGTCGTCTGTTGCCGCATATACCTTTCCTTTATTGCCGGAATACATAATATCCTCGTAAAGAGTCTGAATCCCGCCTGTGCTTTGTTTTATTCCGACGATATAATCTGTTTCATCCAGAAGCTTTGTATATAACCTGGCACTGATCGTATTCTGTGGAATCACATTATAGATAATGACTGGTAATTGTACTTCCTCCGAAATTGTTTTGTAAAAATCAAACATTCCTTCTTCATTCGGAACCAAAACATTGTATGCCGTCGGAGTCACCATGACAGCATCCGCTCCTGCTTCCTTTGCCGCTAATCCCGCCATTACTGCTGCACGGGTACAGGTTCTCATAACTCCGCATACCAACGGCTGGTCTGATCCCAAGACAGATTTTCCGGTTTTTACTAATATTTTTAACTCCTCATCTGTTAAAGTAGGGCCTTCACCGGTACTCCCTGCAACGCTGATCCCATTAGAACCGGAATCCAGGCATATCTTCATCTCACGTTTTAGCAAGTCAATATGAATGTCCCCATTTTTTTTAAATGGCGTTACAATTGGTGGAATAATTCCATTAAGATTCATAAATCTTCTCCTTTTTTGTATGATTGTATGATGTCGTATTGTATGATTACAAATTAGCACTTTTTCTTTTTCAAGTCAATATTTAATTTAAAACAAACTTATTTTCATTTAATTTTCACAAAATTTAGATCTATTTATTGTGTATTTAAACAATTTTCTTTGTTTTTTGGATTTTATATTGACTTTTGTAAGAATCAATATTATTATAAATTGTACGACATCATACAATACTACAGGAGGTATCTTATGAATGAAATTTCAGCATTAAAAGTTGGATGTGGAAAATTTTTTTATGGAAAAGGTGTTCTTGAACAGCTTGCTCCCGAGATTTTCCGGCTTGGCGGAAGAGCTTTTGTCATAGGAGGAGTGCATACCCTTCCACTTTTTCTAAAACATGTAAATACAATGTTGGAGGATTCCAACATCTTTTATTATACAGAGACTTTTCATGGAGAATGTACCGCAGAAAAAGCTCAAAAATATGCTGACCTGGCAAACACAGGCGGATATTCGGTCTTTGTAGCTATAGGCGGCGGAAAATGTATTGATCAGGTGAAATGTGCATCCGTATTTTCAGGTTTGCCGATTATAACGGTTCCGACCTCCATTGCCACCTGTGTGGCAACCTCCATGGTAGCAATCATGTATAATGATCTTGGTCAAAGAGCTCCCGCAGTGAATCTGAAAAAAGAAGTTGACGTATGTATTGCAGATCGTGATCTGATCGCATCAGCCCCAGAACGGACTCTCTCAGCCGGAATCCTGGATTCTCTGGCAAAATATCCGGAATCCGTACATCAGAAAAAAGGATATACTTATAAAGACTGTAATTTAAAAGAATACATCCAGATGATTAATGCAAAAGGCATTTATGATTTTTTGATAAACGAATATTCTAATATATATCAAAAAAATAAAGAGTGTGAATTGTTTGATGATTTTATTCTGACAAATCTGCTTCATACATCCATTGTAAGCGGATTTGCAGATGGTTCCGGACAGTTGGCAATTGCACATGCAACCTACGATTTTATGAGAAATCACAATACAAAAAATGCAGCTTCATTTTTACATGGTGAAATCGTAGGCGTTGGCCTGATCCTGCAGATGTACTTTAATGAAATGCCGAAGGAAGAGATAAATAGAATACGCAATTCCATGAAAGAAATGCAGATGCCATGCAATTTTCGTGATTTGAATTATGCCGAATCCAAAGAAAATATTTCTTTATTTTTGGATATTGTCTGCAGCGAGTGCAGCATTACTTCTGCAGATGAAAAATCAAAACTTGAAAAAGTATTAAATGAGATCCTTTGATAATATTCACACGAATATTTATTTGTCCATTCCACTTTACAGTTTACTTTATAAGAAGTATAATGCTATAATTTATCTCAAAGACCTGTGTTATTATTTTCTCTCAACCCCACAAAAATAAGCGATGGAATGGTAAAAAAATGAAAGAAATACAAAGAATGTCAATTACTGACTCCGTAGTTGCAACGATCAAAGATATGATTTTATCAGGTGAATACAAAGTAAATGAAAAGCTGCCTGCAGAAATGTCATTCTGCCAGAGTTTAAAAGTAAGCCGTACCAGTGTACGTGAAGCATTGCGGGTTCTTCAGGCCCTAGGCTTTGTGGAAATTCGCCCGGGAAAAGGCGCATTTGTAGCAGACAACCAGCAAAAAGAAGAAAGCTCCGGCAGCATGAATTTAAACATGGAAGGGGCACGATTCCATGATTTTATGGAAGTGCGTATGGCAATAGAGACTCTTTCTGTCAGGCTCGCGGTAGAGCGATGTACAAAAAAGCAAATTCAGGAGCTAAAGGAAATTCATGAAGCATTTGTAGAGGCAAATAATTCACATGATATGATAAAAATGATTATGCTTGATGAATTATTTCACAAACAGATTGTTGCATGTACCAATAATCCACTTCTTATGGGTATAAATGAACAGGTATTGGATGCCTTTCGTGCCTACAGGGGTGATTCTTTTTCAAATGATATGGTTTATCAAAACGCAGTAGAACCTCATGCCCGGATTCTTCTCTGCTTTGAAACCCATAATGCTACTCTTGCAGTGGAGGAGATACGGCGTCATCTGGATATTACATCAAGGGATATGGAATTGATACAATCTAAGAAGAAAAAGGGATAGGCCGCTGCCTATCCTCTTTTTTCTTTATATTTTTTTCTGTAGTGAACATCCTCATTTATGACTCTTCCTCAGTCACATCTTCTTCATTTTCATCCTCTTCAATCTCAATCTCTTCCCCATCAATCTCCGCGGATGCCTTCCTG
>CAOKJJ010000177.1 GCA_948468465.1 uncultured Eubacterium sp.
CTGACCAAATAATTAGATGGCAATTAGGGAATATCCATTCATGCGTTTATTCTGATGGAATTATTCAGATTCAGAAAGAAGCAAACGGATTACAGCAGGCATTAACAGCCGCGGTCAGCCAGATTGTGCCTGCGGCAGCAAAGAAAAGCCTGGAACTATATGCTGACTGTGAAGAAGATTTGATCGTGAAATATGACAGGAAATGGACAGAAGAAGCTATATTTAATGTATTGGATAACGCGGTCAAATATACAGCGCCAGGAGGCAGCATCCATGTGAGGGCCACGAAACAGGAGATATTTACAAAAATCAGCGTACAGGATACAGGGATAGGAATTCTTCCGGAACATCAGGCGAAAATTTTTGCCCGGTTTTACAGGGAACCGGAAGTGCATGAGGTAAATGGCGTAGGGATAGGGTTATATTTAACCCGCAGGATATTGGAGTTGCAGAATGGATATATTGAAGTGCATTCGGAAAAGGGGAAGGGTTCTGAGTTTTGTATGTATTTGCCGAATGAAGCATGAATGTAAAAAGTAAAAATCACAATTTTGTGACAATGCCGCATTGTGACAGGATTGTGATTTTTTGCTGTTAAAATACAGATAAACAAAGCGGTTGATCAATTGTTTTTCATAGATATGGAAGGAGTAAAATATGGATACATATATTGTTGAAACGAAAAATCTGAAAAAATATTATCAGCTGGGAACAAATGTCGTAAAGGCGCTGGATGGAGTGGATTTTAAAGTAAAGCAGGAAGAATTTGCCGCTATGATCGGCAAATCGGGAAGCGGAAAGAGTACGCTTCTGCACATGATCGGTGGTCTTGATACGCCGACAGAAGGCGAGGTAACGGTTGCCGGGAAAAATCTGGCAGGGCTGACAAAAGAACAGCTTGCGGTATTTCGGAGAAGAAAAATAGGATTTGTTTTTCAGAGTTATAATCTGGTTCCGGATTTGAATGTGTATGAGAATATCATCCTGCCTGTTGAACTGGATGGAAAACATGCGGACAAAGAGTTTGTGGATGCCGTTCTTGATTTTTTACAGCTGCAGGAAAAAAAGGAAGCTTTGCCGCATACACTTTCCGGCGGACAGCAGCAGAGGGCGGCAATTGCGCGTGCGCTGGCCGCGAAGCCGCAAATTCTTTTGTGTGATGAGCCGACAGGAAACCTGGATACCGCAACCAGCCATGATGTAATGGGACTGTTAAAAATGGTTGCCAGGCAGTATCGGCAGACGATTGTATTGATTACGCATGATAACGATATCGCGCAGATGGCAGACAGAATCATAAGAATTGAAGATGGGAAGATTGTGGGAGGAAGTGATAGCCATGATTAAAAACAACAATCGGGAAGTCATTGGCCGTATGGCGAAAAGAAATTTAAAAAGCAACCGCAGGCGCAGCATAACCATGATATTTGCAGTCATGTTAGCAACTTTTTTGCTGTTCAGTGTTTTTACAGTCGGCGCAACATATTTGAATATGCAAAGGCTTTTGAATATCCGTTTAAACGGCGCCGATTTTGACGCGGTTTTGTATGGCATGACACCGGAGCAGAAGGAACTGTTAGAAAAAAATGAAGAGGTAAAACAGTTTGGAATTGTAACGCTTGCGGGAGCGGTGAAGGAAACAGAGATGGATCAGACACCTGGCGTCGGTTTGCTGTATGCAGATGAGACGTTGTGGAATGACATGATGGCTCCGGCAAGAAGCTACACGCAAGGCAGTTATCCGATGGCTGAAAACGAAATCATGGTTACAAAGAAGGCATTGGAAAAGTGCGGGTATCCGGACAAAGAAATCGGAGATGAAATTACTTTCGTTTATGAAACAGAAGGCAGACAGGCGGAAAAAACATTTCAGATATCCGGTATTTGGGATGGATACGGGGATACCGCCCAGTTTTACGTTGCAAAAGCTTTTTGTACAAAGGAGCAGATAGATGAACTGTATCATACCCGCTGTGATATTTCTTTTCAGAAAAAATGGATGTCACAGGAGCAGCAGCAGGCGTTTATTGACCAATTGAACCTGAAAAAATCACAACGGCTGTTATATGTATATGAATATGCAAACACTATAGAAATATTTTTGGGGCTGGCCGGAATTATGTTTGTAACCTGTCTGAGTGCGTATTTGCTTATTTATAACATCATGTACCTGTCTGTGGCAGGCAATATCAGGTATTATGGGCTTTTGCAGACCATAGGCATGACGGCAAAGCAAATCAAACAGTTCATGAAACGGCAGATGATCTGGATTGGCGGAACGGGAATTGCGCTGGGGCTTTTGCTTGGAAGCAGTGTTTCCTTCGTATTAATTCCGGTTGTGGTCGAATCTTTGGGAATACGGCAGGGGCGGACAGGGAAAATCCAGGTATTCTTCCATCCGGCCATTTTCCTTCTGACGATTGCGATTGCCAGCATGACGGTATGGTATGCGGCAAGAAAACCAATACATGCCGCGGCAGTCAGTTCTCCGATCGAAGCATTGGGGTATCGTCCCGTTTCAGCCAGGAAAAGAAGCCGTAAAACGAGAAAGGGAAATTTAATTCGGCGGATGGCAATGGAGCAGCTAACGAGGAACAGGAAAAAGACAGGGATTACCATGCTGTCGTTAGCAGCCAGCCTTTCAATGTTTGTCTGCCTGGTAACTTTGCTGCATACGCAGTCAGCGAGAGAATTTGTATTTCATTATATGGGGCTTGATATGGCAGTGCGAAACGATACGATTCAGAATGTATATGCACAAGAAAAGCAGCTCAAGGGAATAAAGCAGATTCTGACGGATGATCTTTTAGAACAGATCAGACATACACAAGGTGTGAAAGAGGTGCTTCCGGTCAGTTATGCTTCGCTTGTGATACCATGGGAACCGGAAGTGGCGGATGTATGGATGCGGGAGTTTTACGAAACATGGATGTATATTCCTTACGAAGATGATATTGAGGAATATAAAGAAAAACCGGAAAACTTTGCAAGTTCGTTAGTGGGAATTACGGAAACAGATTTTCATGCGCTGAACGCAGAATTGGAAAAACCGGTCGATGAACAAGCGTTTTTAAACGGAAAAGCCTGCATTTTATACAGGAATGGCCTGTTTGGACTAAAAGATAGTGACATCATAGGAAAAACGATTCATTGCGCAGAATACGGAAATACAGATCATACGTGCGCTTTTGAAATAGGGGCGTTAACAGATATTGACGATTATACCGCGCTGCTTGGATTTACGCCTACGGTCATTGTCATTGACCAGGCAGTCGCGGATTTTGTCAGGGAACCTGTCATATTTAAAGCAGGGATACGCTATGATCAGGCATTTGACGAAGCGGCGGAACATGCAGTTCAAAAAATTTTGATGGACAGTCCGGATGCCAAAGACTATTCCTTTGACTCTAAAATAGAAGAGGCTGACCGTGTGAAACAGGCACAGGGACATATGATGGAGGTAGGAATGGGAATCGCGGCCATCTTAGCAGTGATTGGGCTTATGAACTACGTGAATACATCCGCCGGTAATATGCACTATCGCCGGAAGGAAATTTCTATGATAGAAAGTGTGGGGATGACCGAACATCAGGTCAGGAAAATGCTGATATGGGAAGGCGTGCTGTATACGTCAGGTGTCATCTTTTTGACCTTAACGGCAGGACTTGGAATTACATACGGCATTTATCAGACACTGAATTACATGGATGCAGATTTTTGGTTCCCCGTGTTTCCGTTTTTGGGAGCAGCCGCTCTGCTGCTGGCAGTATGTACCGCGGTTCCCTTGCTTGCTTATCAGAGGCTTAAAAAGAGCGGAAGCCTGGTAGAGCGGATTCGCGTGGAGGCGGAGTAAAGGTGGTTTTCGCAATAGACTTTGTACTTTGGAAGTGGTATACTTATGTTGTAACCATATAATCTTTCATTATATTTTAGAAAGCAGGTAATAGTATGACAGATAAACAATTACGATACATTAACAGATTAACAGTTTTTGTCAGAAAACTGTTAAAGCTTGTACCACAAGATCAAAGAGAAGATCTTGAGAATGAATTCGATACTATTCTTTTAGAAGTAACAGAATCAAACGAAAAAAACAATTAACCAGCCGCTAAACCAGAAAAGATGCAAAACTCAGTAACATCTGATCGTAACCGTTCAAGGGTTATCTGAACGGTTACATCTGATCAGCTGCGGGCAGATGAAATGAAACAAAAGTATTGACTTTTTATAAAATTATGCTACAATAAATAAGTAAACGTTTACGATGTATTAGCGCTTGATGAGGATTGTTACTGGTGACAGGCAATACCGAAAGCAAAGAACGACTTTTGCTTTTGGTGTTGTCTGTTTTTGCGTTAAAGTATTTTATACTTGGAAAGAGGTGGTATATCTGAAGATTGCGAAGGTGCTGAATAATAATGTTGTCATCGCCGTAAATGAAAAGAAAGAGGACATTATCGTTATGGGCAGCGGCATCGCATTTCGAAAGAAACGGGGAGACGATATTGACGAGTCAATGATTGAACGGGTTTTTACACAGCAGGTGCCTGATTTGGCAGAAAAGTTTCAGCAGGTTCTGAGCGAGATTCCGGCGGAATATTTGGAGGTGACTGAAAAGATCATACAAAACGCGGCCCGAAAGCTGAATCATGGATTTAACGATAATTTGTTTCTGCCGCTGCTGGATCACATACACTTTGCGGTACAGCGTTATCGAAAAGGAATGACGATTCATAATCAATTGCTGACAGAGACGCAGGTCATGTATAAGGATGAGTTTTTGGCGGCTTCTGAGGCAGTTGAAATGATCAATCAGGCTTTTCATGTGTCCCTGCCGGAAGATGAGGCAGCATTTATTACGTTTCATTTTGTAAATGCGGGTGCTGGAAGCATGCAGGAGACAGTCAGGAAAACCCGGATTGTGCAGGATGCGCTAACCATTATAAAGAATTACTTTAAAATGGAGTTTCAGGAGGGGTCGCTTGACTACTACCGCCTTGTGACACATTTGAAGTTTTTTGTCCAGCGGATGATGCAGGACGCAGGGCAGCCGGCATCCGATAAAGATGTGCAGCTTGTCGAGCTTGTAAAAAACAATTATAAGGAATCTTATGAATGTTCGAATCGGATTGGAAAATACATACAATTGGAGTTCGGGTATACGGTCACGGAAGAGGAAAAGCTGTACCTGACGATACATATAGAAAGAATCAGGGAACTTAATGGTTAGGATTGTTACTTGTATGGGAGGCAAGACCTGAATTAAGGCTATCGCTTGCGGTATCTTAATTTGGGTTTTTTTATTTTCATTTATTGCGGAAAGAAAGGCGGAGAATTATGGATGCAAAAAAACTCGCCCGACAGATTTTAAAGGAAGTGGGCGGAAAAGATAACATCAAAGAAATGTTTCACTGTGTAACCAGGCTGCGGTTTTACCTGAAAGATAAATCTGCGGTCGATCTTAACAGGATCAAGGAGCTTGACGGAGTCATTGGCGCTCAGTACCAGTCAGAGCAGCTGCAGATTATTATCGGAAATGAAGTGGGAGCGGTACATGACGCGGTGATTGCGCAGACGGGCTTTATTCATAACGAGGAGACGCTTGCACAAAAGCAGAAATTTAAAGTAACCGGAATTTTTGAGACGATGGCGGCAATCTTTCTGCCAACAGTTCCGGTATTGGCTGGAACAGGCATGATTAAGGGCTTGATTACGATTTTGACTTCTTACTGCGGATTTGATGCCGCATCGGATTTTATTAAGATGCTGACGATTGCCGGGGACTGCGTATTTTATTTTTTCCCGTTTCTTGTCGCATGGTCTGCAGCCAAGCGGTTTAAGGCAGATACGGCATGTTCCCTGGCGCTGGCAGGGTGTCTGCTGTATCCGACGATGACGGCCGGACTTGCGGAAGGGGCGGCGCCTATGCATTTTCTTGGGCTGTCAGTTCCATTTGTCAAATATGCGTCAAGCAGCATACCGATTATTTTAACGGTACTTGTTTTAAGCTTTGTGTATCCGCTCATTGACAAAGTAATGCCGAAGGTGCTCCGGCTGGTTTTTTCACCAATGATCGTCATGCTTATTATGACGCCTCTGACGTTAACGATCATCGCTCCAGCGGCAAGCTATTTGTCCAAAGGACTGGTTATGATCGTGAAATTCCTGTATGAATTGTCGCCAGCCGTTGCAGGAGCCATTATTGGAGGAACCCGGATGCTGGTCGTATTGACGGGCATGCATATGTCGCTGGGCGCTATTTGTATAGAAAACCTGAATCAATTTGGATATGATTTTCTGCTGCCAATGAATACGATGGGAACGTTGGCGCTGTTTGGCGTATGTATGGGAGTCATGGTTAGAGCTAAAAAAACGGAGACAAGATCAGTCGGCGCGTCTACCGCGATTTCCGCGTTTATTGGAATTACAGAACCAGGCATTTACGGCGTTTTGATGAAGTTTAAAAACGCGTTAATTTCGGTTATGGCTGGCGGTGCGGCAGGAGGTTTGATCGTTGGAATTTTTGGCGGACGTGCGACCGCATATGTAAATTCCTGCATCTTATCATTGCCGGTATTTATGGGCGAGAATTTTTGGTGTGTATGCCTTGGCATGGCAGTAGCAGCGGCTGTGGGATTTGTCATGGTGCTCGTTCTGGGACTTTCAGAAGAGAAAAAAGAGCTGGAAACGGCACAGCCTGCCGGAAAGACAGAAGCAGGCGGCACTGCTTCCGCGGAAAACGGCATAGCGAATAAAGAACTTGTTTTTTCACCGATGACGGGAAATCTAGTACCATTGGCAGAAATCAAAGATGAAGTGTTTGCTTCTGGAACGATGGGAAAAGGCATTGCCATAGACCCTGAAGACGGTACGGTTACAGCGCCGTTTGACGGAGTCGTGACGACTGTGTTTCAGACAAAGCATGCGTTTGGACTTACGTCTGACGCAGGTGCAGAGTGCCTGATACATATCGGCATGGATACGGTCAATCTGCAGGGGAAATATTTTGATGTCAAAGTAAAAGAGGGACAGAAGGTTAAGGCAGGAGACATACTTGTGGAAGCCGACCTTGCCGGCATTATTAAAGCTGGATATTCTGTTGTGACACCCGTTTTGATTACAAATACTGATGTATACAGGGATGTCCTTCCAAACGAGGCAGAAGGAATGATTGCCAGACAGGAAGCGTTATTGACAGTTATTAAATAAGTAAACAGCGTAACAGTTCAAGGGTTATCTGAACTGTTACTAAACAGCAGCATCATGATGTGCAGCAGTTCAGATAATCCATTGTACTGCTGCAGTAATGTTCCAATCTTATAGAAGAAAAAGGAGGATTTAATTATGTATCAAAACACAGCACCAGTAAAGTTCCCGGAGAATTTTTTATGGGGAGGAGCAACCGCGGCAAACCAGGTGGAAGGAGCCTGGAAGGAAGACGGCAAGGGCATGACGATTGAAGATTGTCTGCCTTACCGCGAGGTCGGGGTGGCTGATTTTACAAAACAGTTTGCATTTACAAGCAAGGATCTGGAAGAAGCGCTGCATGCAGGCCCGGAGGCGAATTACCCAAAGAGGAGAGGGATTGATTTTTACCATCGCTATAAGGAAGATATTCAGATGTTTGCACAGATGGGTTATAAAGTGTTCCGCATGTCGATCTCGTGGTCCAGAATTTTTACGGATCCAAGGGATGAAAAGCCAAATGAGGCCGGCATCGCTTTTTATGAAGATATGTTCCGGGAGTGTAAAAAATATGGCATAGAACCTTTAGTGACGTTGTCACATTACGACCCGCCGGTAGTATTGGCTACGGATTACAGAGGCTGGTATTCCAGAGAAGTCATAGACTTGTTTGTAAAATATGCGAAGGTTTGCTTTGAGCGTTTTGGAAAATATGTTACCTATTGGCTTACCTTCAATGAGGTAGATGCAATGCTGCGCCATCCGGTAACGAGCGGCGCGCTGATCGAAGACCGGTTTCAGGACATGCCTTTCGAGCAGGCGATCTATCAGGCAATGCACAATCAGATGATTGCCAGCGCCATGGCTGTGAAGCTTGGGCATGAGATGATGCCAAATGCACAGATTGGCTGTATGATGACTAAGCTGTGTTTTTATCCGTTTACCTGCAAACCAGAAGATAATCTTGCGAATCAGCAGAGAATGCGGGGAATCTACCGCTATGTGGATATCCAGGTGTTCGGGGAATATCCAAAATATCTGGAAAAAGAGATTGAAAACAAAGGCTATCACATACAGTTTGAAGAAAATGATAAAAAAGTGCTCAAAGAAGGCTGTGTGGATTTTGTTTCTTTTTCTTATTATATGACAAGCTGCGTGGCTGCAAATACAGAAGGACTTGACATGGCGCCGGGAAATACGGTAAACGGCGTTAAGAATCCGTATCTGCCGTCATCAGAATGGGGATGGCAGACGGATCCTGTGGGCCTGCGGATTTCGCTGGTGGAACTGTATGACAGATATCGCAAGCCGCTGTTTATTGTAGAAAATGGACTTGGCGCTAAGGATGTTGTCAGTGAGGATGGTAAAGTACATGATCCATATCGCTGTGAATATCTAAGGGAACATGTAAAAGCCATGAGCGACGCCATCAATGAAGACGGCGTGGATTTGTGGGGTTATACCTGGTGGGGATGCATAGATCTGGTCAGTGAATCCACGCGCCAGATGTCCAAGCGTTATGGCTTTATCTATGTAGATATGGATGATTACGGAAACGGAACGTTTAAAAGAATAAAAAAAGACAGCTTTGATTATTATAAGCAGGTGATAGAAAGCAACGGCGAAAACCTGGAATTTGAGGAATAAAAGGATGATTCGGCATTTTGTGAGTGACCTGGATGGTACATTGTTAAATGGCAGCGCTGAGTGGGATGATGTGATCGGGCGCGGCATTGATAAAATCCTGCAGAAGGGATGCAGCTTTACGGCCGCCACGGGCAGAACCGCAAACGGGGTCAAAAGCCTAAAGCAGCTATGGGAGCTTCCGGTATATTTGATTTTATTGAATGGCGCGCTGATATTGGACTGCCGGCGGAATGTCATATTTGAACAGCAGGTATCAGACAGCGCAAAGGAAAAGCTTCTGCGCGGTTATTCGAACGCGAATCTGGAATTTATTACAAAAGAAGGGTCGATGACGATGCTGAGCCAGGAGGCATTTATCCGGGAATACAGCGCCTGGGATTTTTGGAGAAAAAAGGTGCTGGAAAATAAGGACCGTACATACTATAAAACGTATATGGATCATATTTCTTTTGGCGTCAGTGAAGAGAAAATAAGAAAGGCTCATGTCCTAAAAGTGAACGGACTTTTGATGGACGGCTCAAACTATGCAAAGACGCTTGCGGAGATAGAAGAAAGGCTGACGGATATCGTCAACGCCCCGTTTACAGATTATGTGCTGGAAATAACAGCAAAAGGCGTTTCCAAGGCTAACGCGCTGCTGTTTTTATCAGATATGCTTGGATGGAAAAAGGAGGAAACTGCCGTCTTTGGCGATGGGGGAAATGATATCGGCATGCTTAAAATGTTTCCCAATTCCTATGCGCCGGAAAATGCGTCGGAGAGGGTAAAGCAGGCGGCCATGGCTGTTACGGGATGCCATGCACAATATGGCGTATTAAATAGGATGTTAGAGCTGCTGGGTGAATCCGGCGATATTTCGATAACGAATGCCAGATAAACAGAATAAGAAAAACTGCTGTGCAAAAGGGAGGGAGCCGATTGCATGGCAGTTTTTTGATTCTATATTCTTAAGAAAACAGATTCTGCTTGTAAACCGCAGTTATACAATAAAAGAAAGTGGTTGTATGTTTTTTTGTTAAAAAAGCAAAAAGTTGTAAAGTGCTGTATATGGAAGTAAAACTGAATGATTCTGTGAAAGCAAATTTAAAAATATCAATAACAGAAGAAAATAAAATGAAAATTGGATTCATTGGAATTTCACCGCTACCTGGTCTGTTTCTTGAATTTACGCCATCCTTTGTGGTCAAGGTATCGGCATCCGTATCTATTAATGCAACATTAGCAGGGACAGTGGGCTTCCGGGCCGAGATAATGGAATGATGTTGCTACCCATTAGAGAAAGGAAAAGGTTCCAGGACACTAATCTATTGCAGAGAACTGAGTCCTGAAACCATTACTAAAATGAAGCATTGGAGATGGTGGTCACAAATGAATGAAAAGAACATGGAGGGACAGA
>CAOKJJ010000178.1 GCA_948468465.1 uncultured Eubacterium sp.
GAGTTCAGTCAATGCCTGTTACACTGTATTTTTCATATTGTTCCACAGCCATGCGCAGCGATTCGTCGGACACCTCCGTATCTTTTTGGACAAATACCTCCGCCCAGTTTTTATCAAGGCGGACATTGACATGGTCTACACCAGATATTTTGCTGATAGATTTTTGTATTTGTGCAGCGCAGTATTCACTTGTCATTCCGTGAATTTTCACAACTTTATAATCCAATCGTTCAATTTTAAAGATGACAGGGCGGGTGCCGTCATTGCAGCAGGCAATCATCATACGTTCGTCATTGGTCCAGCCGCGCATAATGCTGCCGCCCTGCAGTGCGGCATATATGTAGCGGCTGATGCAGTCCCAGGCTTCCCCGCACTGCGTTCCGTTTCCGGCCAGCCAGAACGTATCTTCCCCGCCATAACGTTCAAAAATAAATTCATCTCCAACCTCGTAAAATGGGCAGGCACCCGCATCCGGCGCAGCGAGATATTTTTCCTGGTAGTCTGTGAAACATTTTTTGTCTATGACAGTCACTTTGCATTTATATTGCATAATTCGTTCCTCCAGTTTCTATTTTTTGGAAATATTCTACCACAAGTACAGAAAAAATGCTATGAAGATCATGAGGTAATTGCGTTAAATTAGAGCGTGTTTGAAAATAGATGGATTTTTTATTTAATTTTTGCTATACTGGTGTTAGCTTTATTATGAGGAGGTGTTTATATGTCAGATGGGTTATATATAACGCAACGAGCACTTGAGGATTTTGCAAAAGTGCAAAGACGCATGATTTTAGCAAAAGAAGAAAATGCGGTGAGGACATATGCCGATCTTAAAAAAGAATACCAAACATTGAAGGCATTATTAAATGTATCAGGTGTTAATCTTACAGATATTGACGAGATCAAAGAGTAAAACGGAATCGTAATAAATAATAAGGATGCAAAGTCTGTCGGCTTAGCATCCTTTAAGAATTGATGAAGTATGGTCTGAATATGGAGGTTTATTTATGATTTTATATCATGGCAGTTTACGATAGAGGAGGAACTGAAATGAGCGAAGTGAGTATTAAGGCTATGCTGGAACTGATTATTCCCCGGCTGGTCAAAAAGATCATCGAAACACAGAATATCTCAGAAAAAGAGGCTCTGACTGCGTTATATGTTTCTGGATTGTACCGCCAGCTGGAGCGTGAAGAAACGAAGCTATGGCATCTAAGTGTTCCTACGCTGTTTGATTTATGGCTTGAGGAGAAGGAAACCGGCAGCATTACTTATCCAGAGGAGGCATAAAGATGGATGACAGAATCAATTTTGTTGTTTACTGTATTGAGGAATACAAAGCAGCTAAAGGTCTGGACGGCAAAGGAGTGATTGACTTGTTCAGCCGTTACGGCGTGATTGACTATATCCATGACTGTTATGAGGCACTGCATACGACTGGCAGGCAGTATATCGTGGATGATATTAGTATGTATATTGCGGCCAGGCAGTTTTTATGAATGCAGATAGGCAGTGTATAAAACAAAGATTTTTACAATTTTCTATTGGACAGTTATTTTATCATTTATATCTGTCGTTTTATATATATAGAAATTTTAACGCAAACACAGAAGCTTTTTGTGCAAATTTCATAAAAATCAAACGAATTTTTTCTGCGATAAAATCCTACCAGAATGCAAGGATTTTCGCTGGAAAAAATTCCAAACTACCGCAAACAGTTGATTTATCTGGAAAAATCGACACTTGTTTTGTATTTTTTTTGATACATTAACAAAAAGATAAATGTAGTTTCCAGCGCAAAAAGATTTAGAATACAAAAAGCCAAAAGAAATAAATGATAAAAATATCTTGTTTTCTGGGCCCTTTTCCGCTATACTAAGAAATGTGTAATCGGTTATATTATTTAAATTCCGCTTATTGCGCATATGTGTTTTTAAATTATGGCCATAAATAAAGATTGAAAGCAACTAGCGAATGTAGTATACTACATTATGCTTTAAGTTGGGAAAGGAAGGACTATGAGGGCAAAGGAAATTACAGAATGTGAAAAGGTTGTAATGAAATGTGTGTGGGACAGTCCGCATGAATTATCCATGCAGGAGATTACGGAGATGGTAAATACCCAGCATGGGAAAAGCTGGAAGACACAGACCGTATCCACATTCCTCGCAAGACTTGTGAAAAAAGATTATTTAAAAATGTATCGGAAAGGAAGATGTTTTTATTATCAGGCTTTAGTAGATAAAGAAGAATATCAGGACGATGTGTTAAGGGATTATGTTCAGTTTTGGAATGAAGGCAATATGTGCGCATTTGTTTGCGCTCTGCTTAGCAAAGAAGAATTACTGAGTGTATCAGATCGGAAGGAACTTAAGAGAATAATTAATGAAATTGTTAATTAGTTGTTTTCCGCTGTGTTAATCAGCTCCGTAACAAGTACCCTGTTGGTTTTTGCGTGGTGGCTGTTACGGGGTTTTTTATTTTTACCATATCGTCGATTTGATTTCCGATGACAGAAAAAGCAGGTTGGCAGCGTTGTTGTCTCAACTTTAAGCAAAATTATGACAGATAGGAGGGTAGAGTTCTTGAAGAAGTATCAATCATGAAGTCAGCAGGCAAAGCTGTAACAGCGGCTTTGGCAGCGGCATTTGTACCAGCGTCAGGTACAAAGGCATTTGCATCGGCTAAGGACAGTGGCTGATTTGCATAAATATTGTTTCTGTACCGGATCGGGATATTGTGGCAATGACTGCTGGGTTTCATTTTGATATCAGCATTCCAAAACAACAGATTATCGTGTATTTGTGCAAAATGACTATACAAATGGTACGACACTTCATGCAACCGGATATTTTGTATATGACAGTAAATAAAAAATACCGTAATCTTATGCTACAAAAATGCAAGCCTTATTATGAATTAGATGACTACAAGATCATAATTTTTAAGATGGGCAGGCGAAAAATACCACTTTTTTATGTACCGCTGTATGGCAGCGGGCAGAAATAATCAGGACCATGCAGCAGAGCTTGCGTTTGGTTCTGTATCAAATCATGGAACATAATTAGTTTAGAACATAGTATTTGCAGCAGAAGGGCATAGATTAAGGACAGGGTTTATGGCCTTATGCAAAGAATACGAACAGGATTTATCTTAGATGACATAGGATATCAGAAACATAGTAAATTTTTGTTATAAAAAGACAAGGAAAAATAAAACATAAGCGAAAATAGCCGCATGACAGAACCTTTTTGGGATGGTTTTGCCATGCGGTTGTTTGTTGCCGCGAATGAAAACGCAATCCATTATTGCATCTAAACGAAAAATAGATTATAATACGGACAAGAACGGAATTAAAAGGATGAAAGTTTTATACATAGATTGGAAAATCAAATGAATGAATTTAATTTGAAAGAAAATACAAAAATACAGAAAACGATAGAATGGATTGCTAAAAACAGTAATTTGGTATTTTTGATGGTTTGTCTTATCATTCATGTACTTTACACGATTGTTTTTCATATGTTAGATATCTGGCAGCTGTCAATGTTGAATCTAATCAGCAGTGCTTTCTATTTTGACCGCTTGATCATACGCAAAGATTTTTCCGAGCGCAGCATGGTTTATACTTACTTTGAAATATTGATTTTTTCTGTGTTAAGTGAACTTGCGCTTGGACCGGATTATGGTTTTTTTCTTTATATTGTAGGCATGTCCGCCGCAGTATTTTATTTGGTTCCATCTTATGGAAACAAGCGGTTTCTTTATCAGATTATTGGGATTGTAACAGCGATTCTGCTGGAAGGTATCATTTTAATTTTTCATGTAAGCTTTCCGTCGATACAAAAAGCTGCAGCGTTGTTTCAGGTGCATATTTATTTGGTCAATATCGGGATTACAGCTACGATTGTGCTGGCAGCGACATTCATTTATTCAAGAGAGACAGAAAAAGTATACAAGTCGCTGGAATACAGCAACAACCATGATGCATTGACCGGACTTTACAACCGTGGATTTTTGGAACGCTATATCGAAGAGATACCGTATGAAAAACGTACCAATTTTGTCATTGCAATGGTAGACATTGATTTTTTTAAAAAAGTAAATGATACCTATGGGCATGAGGCAGGAGATAAGGTGTTAAGGAAAGTGGCATCCTGTCTGCAGGATGCTGCCGGAGAAAAAAATCTGGCTGTGCGCTGGGGAGGAGAGGAATTTATTTTATATTTTCCAGACGATGCGCAGGAAACGGTATATACGAAAATGGAGCAGCTGCGGCAGGAAGTGGAGTCGTTAGTCATTCCGGCGGCCGGAGGCCATATACGGATTACCATTACGTCCGGCATTGCCGGCGGCCTTGCGGACAGCAATTATGAAAAGGTAATCCGCAGCGCGGATGAGAAGCTGTATCTTGGAAAACAACGGGGCAGAAACCGTGTGATTGTATAGGGAACATGACAATAAAGTACCAAAAGGCGGGGAAATAAGAAGATATGGGAACGATGTTGGATAAAAAGATAAAGAGATTTTTTGCAGTCAGTATAGCCAGTGTGCTGATTGTGTGTGCGGTAGTATTTACATGGGCGATTTTGTATATGCAGAAGCAGACGGAAAATTCGGTGGAAGATATCAGCGGCATTTATATGGAAGAAGTCAGCTTTCAGATACAGCAGAAGTTTGCTTCGATTACCGATTTGCGTCTGGAACAGGTCAATGGGGTGATTAAACGTACGAATTCCCCAAATATTACTTATGATGAGCTGCTGGAAGAGCTGAAATTCAGTACACAGGTGCGGGATTTTACTTATATGGGGCTGTATACGCAGGATGGAGAAGCGGAACGTATTGTTGGTGACCGTCTGGAAATTTCTGATTATGACAGCCTGATGAAAAGTGTGGCAAAGAATGGAAGCGGGATTGCCGTAGCGGAAGACAAAGATAAAAATAAGTATTTAATGCTTGCAAAGGAAGCGGAGTATCTTTTGAAAGATGGAAAAACCAGTATGGCTTTGATTGGCGGCGTGCCAATGGATTATTTGAAAGAAGCGCTTTTTTTGGATGAAAAAAACGCAAGGGTATATTCTCATGTAATTGCGAAAGACGGGTCTTTTGTCATCCGAAGCAGCGACGCGTATCGGGATAATTATTTTAACCGGGTAAGGGCTGTATTTGAGGATATCAATGGAAAGACGGCGGAAGATTTTGTGACAGAGATACAGGAAGCGTTAAATAATAACGGGCGGTATTCCGCCGTTATTTCAGCAGGAGGTGAACATCGCTTTTTATGCTGTACGCCGATTTCAGAAAATGTAGACTGGTATCTTGTCGCTGTGATGCCGAGCGGGGTGCTTAATGAACGGCTGAGCAATTTGGATTCCGTACGCATTCTGATTATGATTAGCTCGGCGATGGTGATATTGCTGACGATGCTTGTCATTTTTATTAAATATTTCAAGCTGTCGAAGCAGCAGATGGTAGAGCTTGATAAAAAGGAACGTGCGGCAGTCCGGGCAAATATGGCAAAAAGTGAATTTTTATCCAGCATGAGCCATGATATCCGTACGCCGATGAACGCTATTATAGGTATGACAGAAATTGCCCTCCGCAATGTGCAGGATGCGGTTCGTGTGGAAGATTGCCTGAAAAAGGTACGTCTGTCAAGCAAGCATCTGCTTGGGCTGATTAATGATGTACTGGATATGTCTAAAATAGAGAGCGGAAAGATGACATTAAATATCAGCCAGATGTCTTTGCGGGAAGTAATGGATGATATCGTGAATATTATGCAGCCGCAGATTAAAGAGCATAACCAGTATTTTGATATTTTCATACGGGATATCCGGTCGGAAAATGTCTGCTGCGACGCTGTCCGGCTGAATCAGGTGCTGCTGAACCTTTTGTCCAACGCGGTGAAGTTTACACCGGAACAGGGAAGGATTAATGTGCATCTTTGGCAGGAACCATCTGAAAAAGGGGACGATTATGTATGCACGCATTTTATGGTGGAAGATACGGGCATTGGCATGTCAAAAGAGTTTCAAAAGAAAATATTTGAAACATTTGCAAGGGAAGAAGAGAATGAAAAAGTACAAAAGATTGTCGGAACCGGCCTGGGAACCTCGATTACAAAAAGCATTATAACACTTATGGAGGGAAAGATCGAGGTAAACAGCAAACAGGGAAAAGGAAGCTGTTTCCATGTGATTGTTGATTTGAAAAAAGCGGAACAGTCAGAAGAGGAAATGATGCTGCCGGATTGGAATGTGCTTGTCGTAGATGATAACGAACTGCTTTGCGTCAGTGCGGTTGCAAATCTGGAAGCGCTCGGTGTTCATGCGGACTGGACGCAGGACGGCATGAAGGCGATTGAAATGATTCAGGAGCGGCATGACAGACGGGAGGATTATCATTTTGTGCTTGTAGACTGGAAAATGCCGAATATGGACGGAATCGCGACGATCCGGGAGATCCATAAACGGGTGGGAAACGACGTTCCGATTTTTTTGATCTCAGCTTATGACTGGAGTGAATTGGAGGAGCAGGCATTTGACGCGGATATCGAAGGATTTATTTCCAAGCCATTGTTTAAATCTACGTTGTTTACAAGATTAAAACAATATGCGGATGGTGAAAAGAGCAGTATTGCAGACAGTGAGGAAGAAGTTGACTTTAATGGGAAGCATATTCTTCTGGCTGAGGATATTGACATTAACTGGGAGATCGCGAACGAGATCTTTTCAGCGGTAGGGCTGCAGCTGGAATGGGCCGTGAACGGGCAGGAGTGTGTAGACAAATTTGCACAGTCAGAGGTTGGGTTTTATGATGCGGTGCTGATGGATGTACGTATGCCGGTCATGAACGGCTACGATGCTACAAGGGCAATCCGTGCGCTGGACCGGCCGGACAGGGATCTTCCGATTATAGCTATGACCGCAGACGCGTTTGCGGATGATGCGCAGCGCTGTTTTGAGAGCGGCATGAATGACCATTTGACAAAGCCTTTGGATATCCGGGAATGTATGCGGACGTTCCAAAAATATTTAAAATAGAAAAACGTAAAACAGAATCGCACATTAATGATTGCATTTTTATCAGTTTTTAGGTATAATGGCAAAGATATTGGTGCGGACAGACCGCAAAAGGAGGATAAAATGAAAAAATTTATAGCAGCATTAGTAATAGGCACGTTAACGGCGGCAATGTTGGCTGGGTGCGGCAGCGCCGCGGATGACAGCAGCCCGTCATCAGGTACGGATGTAACTGCACAGGTAACGCAGGCGGATGATGCAGATGCAGCGCAGAACACACAGGCGGATGACAGTGCAGCGGCAGACACACAGACAGATGACAGTGCAGCGGCAGACACACAGGCAGATGACAATGCGGATGCATCTTCTACAGCTGTAAAGACCGTAAAAGAAGGCGTATTGACGATGGCTACCAATGCCACATTCCCGCCGTATGAGTATTATGAGGGCAGTGAAATCGTCGGCATTGACGCGGAGATTGCAAAGGCAATCGCAGAGCGCCTGGGCCTGGAATTAAAGATTGAGGATATGGAGTTTAATTCTATTATTATCGCGGTGACACAGGGGAAAGCGGACATTGGCCTGGCAGGTATGACTGTGACGGAGGAACGCAAGGAAGCGGTTGATTTTTCAGATTCCTATGCGACTGGCATTCAGGCGGTTATCGTTCCGGAAGATTCTTCGATTGAGAGCATTGATGATTTGACAGGCAAAAAGATTGGCGTACAGCTGTCAACAACCGGCGACATTTATGCAAGAGAAGATTTTGGCGAAGAAAATGTAGAAGCTTATAACAAAGGTGCGGATGCGGTTATGGCGTTAAAGCAGGGGAAAGTAGACGCGGTTATTATTGACAACCAGCCTGCGATCTCATTTGTTAAAAGCACGGAAGGGTTGAAAATTCTGGAGACAGAATATACGGTGGAAGACTATGCCGCAGCAATCGCGAAAGGGAATGATGCCTTGACAGAAGCTGTCAACAGCGCGCTGGCTGAACTGAAAGAAGATGGAACGATTCAGTCAATTGTTGATAAGTATATTGTATCTGAATAAAGCGATGGGACCAGAGGGCATTTTAACGCCCTCTTTTTCTCGTTTTTATAAATGCAGTTTTACAAATACGAAGAAGGAGTAAAGAGCCGGATGGAATATTTGAAGGAAATCATAGATAAATTTTTTATTACGGATAACCGCTGGCGTTACTTTACCGACGGCCTGCTTATTACGCTGCAGGTTACGGCAGGAGCACTCCTGCTGGGGCTTGTGATCGGTATTGTCGTCTCGATTATCCGCTCGTCCCATGACCAGGTCAAGCAGGAAGAGCTGCGTCCGCCGGCCAGAATTGTATTCTGGGTGCTGAATACGATTGCAAGGCTGTATCTGACGGTGATCCGCGGGACGCCTACGCTCGTACAGCTGCTGCTGTTTTATTTTTTCTTTCTGCAGAATCTGGAAAGCAAGGTTATGGCGGCAATCATTGCGTTTGGCATTAATTCAGGAGCATATCTGGCGGAGATTTTCCGCTCCGGTATTATGTCGATTGACCAGGGGCAGATGGAAGCCGGGCGTTCTTTGGGCCTTAGCTATACGGTGACGATGCGCAAAATTATTTTGCCTCAGGCATTCAAAAACGCGCTGCCGGCATTGATTAATGAAATTATAACGCTCTTAAAGGAAACGTCCATCAGCGGGACGATCGGCCTGAATGATTTGACGAGGGGCGCGGAGATTGTCGGTGGTGTAACGTATGAGCAGCTGATTCCGCTGCTTGCGGCGGCGGCCGTTTATCTTGCGGTCGTTATGTTCTTTACATGGATTATGGGTATTGTGGAAAGGAGGCTTCGGGAAAGTGATCGCCGTTAGAAATCTTACAAAAAAATTTGGAGGCCATCTGGTACTTGATCATATTACGGAAAATATAAATGCCGGGGAAAAAATAGCGATAATCGGGCCATCCGGTTCTGGCAAGTCTACCTTTTTACGTTGCCTGAATCTGCTGGAGCAGCCTACAAGCGGGCAGATTATTTTTGATGGGACAGACATTATGGGGAAAGGCGTTGACATTAATAAAATCCGCCAGCAGATGGGCATGGTGTTTCAGCATTTTAACCTGTTCCCGCATTTGTCGATCATAGATAATATTACCTTAGCGCCGCTGCAGCTTAAGCTTATGAACAAAGAAGAGGCGCAGACGGAAGCGATGCGCCTGCTTAAGATCGTCAACCTGCAGGATAAAGCAGACGCGTATCCGGGACAGTTATCCGGCGGACAAAAGCAGCGGATTGCGATTGTGCGTTCTTTGGCATTAAAGCCGAAAATGATGCTGTTTGACGAGCCGACTTCCGCGCTGGATCCGGAAATGGTCGGAGAAGTGTTAGAGGTTATGAAAGGGCTGGCGAACGAAGGCATGACAATGGCCGTTGTGACGCATGAAATGGGATTTGCCAGAGAAGTTGCCACGCGTGTTTTTTTCGTGGATGAAGGGCATATTCTGGAACAGGGGACACCGGAACAGGTGTTTGACCATCCGAAGCATACGAGGACACAGGAATTTTTGTCCAAGGTACTCTGAAAATATGGCATTTCATCTGATTCTAATGTTTTCGTGGCAGAATACTCTTATGAAAATATAAGAAATGGACGAAATATATATTATTAGGAATTTGCCGCAAAAGTCTGATCAGATGAATAAGATTATTTGATAACAGCATAAGCGGGCATCAAATTCGGGTTAGGAGGAATGGATATGAGTTTGTCGATTTCTGGATATATGAGGCAGCTGTATAAGGGAAATGCTTATGGCGCTACGGTAAACGGGAGAGACGGCCAGCCTGCGCGCAGCCTTTTTCCGGCGGATCTGAAAGCGATCCAAAGAGCGGTCAAAGATCTGGGCGAGTATGACTATGAGGAAGGCGAAGGATCCGAACTGATGGACAAAGTG
>CAOKJJ010000179.1 GCA_948468465.1 uncultured Eubacterium sp.
TTCCTGTAGGCAAACGACAGGCAAAGTCCTGCCGCCGCGAATACAAGGGCGATCAAAAAAGCATTTCTGTAATCTCCTGTTTGTTGAAATACGAAGCTTACGATCATCGGGCCTACAAGCCCAGCCAGGTTAAATCCAATAAACATAATTCCATAATTGACGCTGGAATTTTTTCGTCCGAACTGTTCTGCGGTAAAGCTTGGATAAACGCCCATAAAAGCACCAAAGCAAATGCCCGCAAGACAGATGCCCGTATAAAATATGGCTGCTTTTTGGCTGCCGCTTAGATAAAGAATTGCCATTGCGGCAATAGCGGCAAAAAATACCATTCTGACCGTCTGAATACAGCCGATTTTGTCTGAGATCATTCCTGCCACTACCCGCCCAAACGTATTAAACAGTGCCAGTACAGAAACTGCAACTGCCGCCTCCGCGGGCGTCATGCCGATCATATGCTGCGCAATGCTGGATGCCTGGGAAATCGCCATCATGCCAAGTACCGCGCCAAAAAACAGCATTACAAGCATCAGGTAAAAAATCGGCATACGCACCATTTCTCTCCAGTCTTTGTCCGGCTCGTGCGCACTGCTGCCTGTCAGTTCCTTTGCTGCCGCTGGCGTCCAGCCATCTGGCTGAAAATGATCCGGGCATTTTATAATCATTTGTGAAAATATGCCCACTATAACGATAATTGCAATCCCCATTGCCATAAACGCGCTGCTGACCCCAATCCGGTCAATTAGCGCATTCGCTATCGGCGGGACAAGAACGGAAGAGATCCCATAAGAAGCTGTCGCAACTCCGCCCGCAAAGCCTGCCTTGTCTGGAAAAAATTTTACGGAATTACTGATCGTACAGCCATATGCAAGCCCCATTGCAAGGCCGCTGAACAGCCCGTATCCTACAACAAGCATGGCAACGCTGGATGCCATCGCACAGATCACAAAGCCAAATCCAAATAAAACTCCTCCTGTAAAAATAACTAACCGCGGCCCTATTTTTTGATTGAAAAACCCGCCGCTGATCATAGTAAGAAATCCCAGCCCGTTGCCTACGGAAAATACAACTGCTAAATCCGATGCCGTCAGTTCCCTGCCAGACACCTGTGTAATATGCGCTGCCATCGGTGCGGCAAATACGCTCCAGGCATAAAGCGCACCAATGCACAAATTGATAACACAGCTCGCCAATAACACAAGCCATCGTTTCTTCGTCAAATTTTCTCTCGTTTTCATTTTGTTTATCATCTTATTTTTCTATCCGTCGGATCAGGAATTTTTGAAACGCATCCACACCGACGCCTACATAAAAGACGCCTGCCGCCATCGCCGCTGCGATCTGTATCGGAAGTGTACCAAGGTCTGCCACTTTTACAGGCGCCATGACTGTAAGCCCGATTGCCCATCCGCAAAGCCATGCGGGAGTAAAAAATACGCTTGGAAACGTCTCTGCGATCAGTACGGCGGCCCCGCCCATAACAAACAGCGTCACATACAATTCGATATTCGGATCAAAGGAAAGCGTCTCCATAATCCAGACTGCCAGCACTGCCCAGACGTCTCCAGCCAGAAACCCTGCCGTAATCTTAAACGCGTCTTTCCTCTGATTGCCGTTTGTCACATACAGCCCGGCACAAATCAGCGCGACTGCGCCTACGCTGACGCCCATATACGGCGCTGCTACTGCCCAGATCGGCGGCAGCAGCGCAATCCCAAACGCCAGAGTCAGCATTCGCACTCTTTTTGCTTTCTTTTCCATAGATCTGCTGCCTCCCATGCAAAGCCGTTCCACACAGGCTTGCCTGTATATTCTTTTAGTGTTTCTTCTCCGTTTAATACCCGGATCGCTCCGGCAGCCATCGCTTCCATCTCAAATTCTCCTGGATACGCCGTAACCGGAGCGATAAAAGAGCAGCTCTCCCGTATCTGTGCCACCAAGTCGTCACTATGTACCATGCCGCCGCCAAGCAGTATTGCGTCCACCGCTCCGTGCAGCACTGCCGCCATTGCACCGATGCATTTTTCGATCTGATAGATCATCGTATCCCACAGCATCTTCGCATAATGGTCGCCGTCTTTTGCCCTTTTTATCAGCTCGACAGCGTCAGAGATTCCCGTATGGCTGACAAATCCGCCTGTTCTTGTGCACAGCTTTTTCATATCCGCGGCATCCAGATGGTTGTTTTCCATATAATCCAGCAAGTCCGCAGCCGCGATACTGCCGCATCTGGTAGGAGCCATCGGCCCTTCTCCGCCTACAATATCAAAACCGTCAATCATCCTGCCCTGTCGGTGCGCCGATATGGATATACCGCCTCCGATATGGCATACGATATAATTGCAGTCTTCATACTCCTTTTTCAGCACCTGCTTGCTGTGGCGGATTGCCGTTTCCTTAAGGTTCAGCGCATGTAAATGAATGATCCGGTTTACCCCTTTGATGCCTGTCATTCTTGCCAGGTCTTGCAGTTCGTCTACGTCCGGCGGATTTACAACCATCGCCTTTGCTCCATATGTTACCGCAAATTCGTTGGCAAGCTGCGAGCCAAGTGCTGCCGGATGTATCACGCCGTTTGCACAGCTTTTTGCATGGGCAAGCATTAATTCGGATACCGCATAGGTTCCGCCTTCCATCGCAAGAAGCCCTCCGCCCCTTCCGACAAACACATCGATCTCTTCCAGCGCGATTTTTGCTTCCTTTAGCAGCTTTAAAATCATATCCCTCCGATACGGAAGCTGATCTGGAATTGTCGCAAATCTGGCAAGCTCTGCGGCATCGTGAGATACATTTTCCGAATATACACACTGCTCATCCTGAAACAGCGCGATTTTTGTAGAAGTGGAGCCAGGATTCATTGCCAGTACTTTATAATGTTTCATTGCCGTTCTCCTTTTTACGATCTGTCTGCGGAAGCACGTACCGCGCTGATAACGATATTTCCTTTAATTTCCGATACAGGCGCCCCTCTTGAGCAGTCGCATATAACCTTTTGAAAGCCCTGCAGCATCGGCCCGTACGCGTCAGCTTTGCCAAACTGCTGGATCAGCTTTACACCGACATTTCCAACGTTAAGGTCCGGCCAGATCACGATATTTGCCCTGCCTGCGACTTTGCTCTCTCTCGTTACTTTTTTTTGCGCTACCACAGGCGAGATCGCGGCATCGAACTGGAATTCTCCGTCTATTGAAAGATCCGGGCGCTGTTCATTGGCGATTGCAACGGCATTTACGACTTTGTCTATCAGCTCGCCCTGTCCGCTGCCCAGTGTGGAATAGCTGACCATCGCACATCTTGGCTCCCAGTCAAGCAGTGCTTTTACCGTATCACATGCTGAAATCGCGATATCCGCCAACTGCCTGGCATCTGGATTGGTGCACACTGCACTGTCCCCGATCGCCAGCAGCGAGCCTTCGCTTCCCTGAAAGCCTGGGATATCACACAGCCCAATACTGGAAATCGTGCTGATACCTTCTTTCAGCCCGATGATCATCTGGCCCGCCAGCAGCACATCGCCTGTCGTATTGTCAATGCCTGCAAACGTAACATCTGCCTCGCCGACTGCCTGCATGACCATCGCGTAATACAGCGGATTCTGCATACGGCGGCTTAGCGGTTTTTCTTTTAAAATCGTCTGCGGAAGCGCCACGTATTTGTCAATCAGCGATTTTTTATATGCTTCTTCACCGATATCCACAATCGTAAAAACACTTTCCTCATAGCCGCGCTCTTTTGCGGCTTCCCGGATTTTAGCGGCGTCCCCGACAAGCACTGGGCGAATATAGCCTTCCTTTCCCGTCTCATAGGCGGCCTGCATCATCTTTTCATTGACAGCCTCTGGAAATGCAACCTTTTTCGGATCATTTTTCGCCTTTCGGTAAATTTCATCCAATATGCTCATATGCTACATTTCTCCTTCAATCAGCGCTACCAGGTCTGCGATTGTCGCACAGCCGCTTGCATCTGACAGCATCAGCTCTACATCCAGCTCATTCTCAATCTCAGCTACAAGCGCTACCATCTGTACCGATGCGCCTCCCAGGTCGTCGGCAAACGATGTCTCCATCGTAAGCCCTGCCGCGTCGTGTTTATAAGATGCCGCTACCATTTTGATTACCTGTGCTTCTAATTCTGTTCTTTCCATAATGATATTCTCCTTTTTTATATTGATTTTTTTAGTTGATTTCATCCAGGTCAAAAACGACTGTTTTGTATCCGCCTTCGCGTTCAAATACTGCAATATGGCAGTCCAGCGGAAGCTTTTTTGTCAATTCTGCCCTGTTTTTTTTGCTGATGCCGCGCACAACTGCGTTAAACCTTGTCCCTTCTTCCAATTCCACTTCTCCGTAAGCAAATTTGCCCAGCTTTTTATATTCCGGCTTGGAAGAAAGCGCCGCCGGAAGGACGATCGAGTGCAGCTTTGCCCTGCCGCTGATCTCATACCATTCGGTCTCATAACTGCCACATGCGTTGCAGGCATATACCGGCGGAAATTCTACATTTCCGCACTGCGGGCATTTTCTGCCGAGAAATTTTCCTTCCTCCAGCCCCTGATAAAATTTTTCCACTACTTTTTCTAATTTGATACTCATACTGCCAACCTCCTATGCTTCCAATGTACGGATCAGAACCGCCGCTACATTCTGTGCTCCGCCGTATCCCCGAAGCATCGCTGTCTTCGGCGTATGTTTCACCTGATGCTCACCGCACTCTCCCCACAACTGCTTACATGCTTCGTACATGTCTGCCAGGCCGGAAGCCGCATGTGCATGTCCAAAGGATGTACGCCCGCCGTTCGTATTAATCGGCTTATCGCCGTCCCATGCCGTGCGCCCGTCACAGATATATTTCCATCCTTCTCCATACGGCAGGTATCCGGCGATCTCCGCAGATACAAGATGGGATGTAATAATAAAATCATTTGCATAAAACAGATCCAGGTCTTCCCCTGAAAGCCCTGTCAGCTCGTACACCTGCCGCACTGCCTCCTGCGTCGCACGCACTTCAAAATGCGGCGTGCTTGCTTCACATGCTGCGCTTCCGATGCCAAGCACTTCAATCGGCGTATGCGCCAGTTTTTTTGCAATCTCCGGGATCTTTTCCGTCGCGCAGAGAATCGCTGCCGCGGCACCGTCGCATTTTAGCTCAATCCCGCCGGCACGCAGAAAATCTCCCATGCGCGGGTTGTACGGGGAATTCATATATTCATCCAGCGTCATGCCCGCTTCTTTTGCAAGCGACTCATACGTCCTTCGTTCTATCGCAAGCGGATTCACAGACGCATTGCGCCTGTTGTTAATACACATCCAGTTCAGCGTATCATTCATCTGCTCAGGCGTAATGCCGCGGGTACGCACATACCACTCCGCCGCGTCGTCATAGATCAGCTCCTGTCCCGCCATCAGGCTTCTCGTATAGGTACGGTCATACAGCCATGCGGTCGTTTTCAAAAACTTTTCCATCGTCATTTTATCTCTTTTATAAGGATGCTTTGGCGTTTCCACACTGTCAGCCGGTGACGGCGTGCTGTCTCCAAACTCCACTGCTCCCGTAAGCACGCAGTCGTATTTGCCGCTTGCAACTGCATTTGCCGCCTGTTCAATCGCAAGATAGCCGGTGCAGCACGCTTCCGAATGGTGGATCGAGCCTTTTCCTTTCATGCCAAACCAGTTCGCAACCTGCACATTCGGCGTCAGGTAATTCGAACCGTTCAAAGGACTTGCCTCCCCGTGAAAATAAAAATCCACATCTCTTGGATTGACCCCGGCGTCTTCCATCGCTTTCAATGCTGCATATCCAAACATCTCGCCTTCTGTCAGCCCATTCGTCTCCTCATGGTCTACCGTATACATAAATGGCGTGCAGCCAACGCCAATGATCGATACGCTTCTGCCATATTTTCCCAAAGTACCCATAACTCATCTTCCTTTCTTTTCTGATGTCTTGACAGCATTTATTATAGACTGCCTGCCGTTTTGATTCATCGTGCCCGTATCCAAACTTTCCCTTTCACAAACCTGTTTTTCGTGCACACACACAACGCGGTTTCTATTATAATAAAAGCAGATAGTTTACTATTTTGACAATTACGAACAGAAAGGAACACCGCTATGGAATATTTGCAGTTACTCGATCGTTTGCAGAAAAGCGGATATCAATACCATATTTATGGAAATAAGCAGTTAAACCCGGAGCTATTTCATGTGCGTATTTTGACAGATTCCCAACATGCCCGCACTGCCTCTACCTTGTATCTGGCACCCGCGCAGCTTTTGCCAGACCCAGGGATCAGCCAGCCAGTCATTATATTCAGCGCCGGACAGCATACAGATACACAAGCCGAGGCTTATGCAGACAGCCAGTTTCAAATCGTATTTTTCAACACGGAAATAACCGAAGGAGCATTTTTAAATTTACTGCTTGACTGTCTGACCGAAATACAGCAAATCTCTGCGGGGATGCATCTTTTGGTCAATGCGCTGTTTTCCGGCAACGGCCTGCAATATCTGGTCGATACTGCCTCCGGCCTATTTGGCAACCCGATCTATGTCATTGACTTGCAGCACAAATATCTTGCCATATCCGCGGGCATTGTCCCTGATAATATCTTTTTTCAGGAAGAGCATTCCGCAGGTTATATCAGTACGGCAGGCATCCAATATATTTTAAAACACCGCCTGGATGAAAAAATCAGGCAGTGCGGCAATGCTTTATATCATTACAACGAGCTTGTAGAAAAGTCCATGCTGATTGACGTCATAGAGATTCAGGGAATTGAGGTCGGACATGTGATGATGCTTGAGTGCGAGCAGACGTTCCGCGATTTTGAACAGGAATTTTTTCATCGCTTCAGCAAGCTCATCTCTATGGAGCTGCAAAAGGATACGACCTTTAAGCGAAACAAAGGGGTCATGTACTCCTATTTTCTTGCCGACCTGATCCGCCATCCGGCAAAAAACACGCAGGATATCCGCAAGCGCCTGAAAACGATGGGCTACCAGCTAAAAGAAACATTTTATATTATCGCGATTCCATCGCTAGGCTACAGCAGCTCCGACCTTAAGGTAGAAGTCATACTAGAACGGCTGCGCTATATTTTATCCGGCAATATTTATGTCATCTATGAAAATACGATTGTATTCCTGCTCAGCCGGGATATGAACCAGCATTTAAGCGGCTATGAAATGCAGCAGCTTGAAACGTATCTTTTCGCAAATGACTTAAAAGCCGGCGTCAGCAATTTTTTCCAAAACCTGGAGGATACACCCCGTTTTTATGAGCAGGCGGTGTCCTCAGTGCTTTTAGGACTAAAGCTGAACGCTCCCGCTTCTATTTACTATTACAAAGACTACTATTTATATCAGATGCTGGAAAGCTATGAAAAGGAAAATTCCAAGATCCGGTATTTAATCCAGCCAGGGCTTATGAAGCTGTATCTGTACGACAAAGAACACGGTACGGATTTTATCAATACTATGACCGAATTTCTAAAACATCCCGGACAGCCGTCAACGATCGCTCAAAATCTGCATATTCATAAAAATACGCTGCTGTACCGTATGGGAAAAGTGAAACAGATTACAGGATGTGAATTTTTGGAAGGAGAGGAATATATGAATTACAACCTGTCTATGATGATTATGAAATATCTGCATATGATTTGACACCTATGATTGTGAAAGAAAAACTTGAGACCTATTGTCAGATATGCTATGTTATAAACATATAGGAGGAGTAACTGCCCACAAAGTGGCTGACCTCCGCTATAGGTTATAAGCCTACCTGCATCCGTCAAGATTACAAGGTAGGCTTATTTATTTTCGCTTGTTATTCCTACTCCCTTCTTTTTCAAGTTCGGGAGGTTACCACCTTGTAACCGTTGTTTTGCAACCCCTAATAGATACTTTCATTCATAAAACCTTAATCCACCCGCAATACCTGGATTTTTTTATGTCAAGTCTTATGCATTTTTTTGTTGTATTATATTGTGTTTCACGTGAAACAATGGTATAATATTCTTCTGGAGGTGATTTTTTGTACCTTAAGAAAAGCTTTAACAAAAAGAGAAACAAGACTCAGCTTTCTTTTGTCCAGGGGTATCGCATCAATGGGAAAGTGAAGCATAAAGTTATACAAAACCTTGGATATTTGGAAGACTACCTGGACAAATATGAAGATCCGATAGCTTATTTTCAACAGGTCGCAAAAGAATGGAATGCAAGTCAGGCTGCACCGGAAACCATTGAAGTAAGGCTTTTGGAAAAACTCCCGGATCAATGCAGCAACCGGAAAAATCTTGGATATGCCATTATTAAGATCGTTTATGCTAAACTCAGGATCCGTGAATTTTTTCAGAATAAGCAGCGCCAGCTTCCTGCAGAGTATAACCTGAACAGCATTTTTTCCCTGTTGATATTCAATCGGTTCCTGTTCCCGTCTTCAAAAAAGAACGCTTATGAAACGAAAGGCCGGTTTTTTGACAGCTTCAGTTTCTCACTGGATGATGTCTACAGGGCGCTCGGCTATTTCAGCCGATATTCGCATGAACTCCAGAAGCATTTGCATGCCGAAGTTTCCAGCCTTATCGGCAGGAATTCCGAAAAAGCTTATTATGATGTCACCAACTATTATTTTGAAATACCCTATGAAGATGAGGACGCTGGCTCGGACACGGAAAGAAAATTGAAGCGTAAAAAAGGGCCGTCGAAAGAACACCGCAAAGACCCGATCATTCAAATGGGGCTTCTCATGGATCCTAACGGCATCCCAATGGCATTCCATACTTTCTCCGGCAACGAGAGCGAGAAGACAACTATGCTCCCGGCGATACAGAGGGTCAAAAAGGATTATGAAATCGGCAGGATCATAGTTGTCGCTGACAGGGGGCTGAACACCAGTGACAACACATCTGTCCTTTCCGGAACCAATGCATCCGATGAGAAAAATAATGACGGTTATGTATACGGCCAGAGTATCCGCGGAGCCGATGCGGAATTCAAAAAATGGGCGCTGGAACCGGACGGATATGTTACAACAATGGAAAAAAACAAAGATGGAGAAGCTATTCCATTCAAACACAAGTCCAGGCTGTACGCAAAAGAGATAACTAAAAAAGATTCGAATGGGGCGCGCAGGCTCAAGATGAGAATTTATCAGAAACAGATGGTATATTATTCTGAGAAATACGCAAAGAAACAAAGACATGAAAGGGAAAAAGCCGTTGCAAAGGCAAGGGACCTGATCAAAAATCCTGCAAGCTACACGAAAGCGACCAGCTATGGATGCACTGTGTACATTAACAATGTTTCCTTTTCTAAGGATACCGGAGAAATTGTCAATGGAAAAGAACTTACCATCAATGAACAAAAAATTGCCGAAGAAGCGCAGTATGATGGCTATTACGCCATTGTCACAAGTGAAAAAGAGCTTTCTGACAATGAAATCCGTGACATATATAAAGGGTTATGGGAAATAGAAGAATCATTCAAGATTATAAAGAGCGAATTCAAAACCAGGCCTGTATTTGTTTCTAACGAAGATCATATACAGGCGCATTTTTTAATTTGTTTTGTGACACTGGTTGTAATGCGCGTTTTAGAGCAGCTCATAGGAAAATGCCATTCTGTCAGGCAAATCCGGAATTCCCTGGCAAGCTATTGCTGTTCGTACTTAGACCGGAATTATTATGTGTTCGATTATCGGGACGATGTAATTTTGACTATGGAGAAGACATTTGGATTAGACCTAAGCAAAAAGTACATGCAGCTTTCGGAAATCAAAAAAATATCTATGTATAAGGATGTATAAAAATATAAAATTTTTATAAACTCAAAAAAGCGAAAAAATACAACAACTCTATGCATTTAAAAAAAGCTCCAAACTCCAGTATTTATAAGGAGTCCAGAGCTTTTTTTACTCAATCATCTGCAAAACTCAGGATAC
>CAOKJJ010000180.1 GCA_948468465.1 uncultured Eubacterium sp.
CTACATTTTCATACGGTCTGTGCAGTAAATGCGCAGACCTACCTGAACTGTTACTGTCAATCTAAATAATAAGGATAAATTTTCCGTAAACACTTGCATTTTACACCCGAAAGTGCTATTTTATTAATTAAGGATAATAAAGTAACTAATTATTGAGAGTGGACCGCAATCCACTCTCAATTCGCGTTGTACTGCGGCTGCAGTATTTCACAGCGGCATACAAGGAGGTGTATGGAATGTCAAGAAGAGAAGCGTATGAACAGAAAACAGAAGAACTGCTTTTGCCGATTTTGAGCAGGCATCATTTCGATCTGGTAGATGTGGAATATGTTAAGGAAGGAACAACCTGGTTTCTGCGTGCCTATATCGATAAGGAAGGCGGGATTACCGTAAATGACTGTGAGGATGTGGCCAGGGAAATGAACCCGATTCTGGATGAACTGGATTATATCGACGGATCTTACACCTTTGAAGTCAGTTCGCCAGGACTCGGCAGACCGCTGAAAAAGGAAAAGGATTACGCCAGGAATCTTGGAAAAGACGTAGAGATCCGAACCTATCGTCCTATTCAGCATGAAAAAGAATTTTGCGGGGCTTTACAGGCATATGATGACGATCATGTAACGATCGTTACGAAGGACGATGTAGAACTTTCCTTTGCAAAGAGTGATATTGCGCTGATTCGTCAGGCTCTGGATTTTTGAGCGCAGCAGTACACATAGATTAGGAGGATCGAAAAATGAACAATGAATTGTTGGAAGCATTGAATATATTGGAAAAAGAAAAAAATATCAGCAAAGATATCCTGCTCGAAGCGATTGAAACCTCTTTGGTGACCGCGTGTAAAAACCACTTCGGCAAATCAGACAACGTGAGGGTGGATATGAATCCGGAAACATGTGAATATCATGTGTTTCAGGCAAAAACGGTTGTGGAAGAAGTAGAAGATCCCGTGATGGAAATCAGCCTTGCAAATGCAAAGATGATTAACAGCAGGTATGAGCTTGGAGATATGGTAAATATTGAAATCAAATCCAAGGAATTTGGCCGTATCGCTACGCAAAATGCCAAAAACGTAATTTTGCAGAAAATCCGTGAAGAAGAGCGCAAGATTTTATGCGATGAATATTACAGCAAGGAAAAAGATATTGTAACCGGTATCGTGCAGCGGTATATGGGCAGAAATGTGAGCATCAACCTTGGAAAAGTCGACGCGGTTTTGACAGAAAATGAACAGGTCCGGGGAGAAGTTTTTCAGCCGACGGAGCGGATTAAACTGTATATCCTGGAAGTAAAATCGACTTCTAAGGGGCCGAAAATCCTCGTATCCAGAACGCATCCGGAACTGGTCAGGCGGTTGTTTGAATCAGAGGTGACGGAAGTCAAAAGCGGCATTGTGGAGATCAAAAGCATTGCCAGGGAAGCGGGGAGCCGCACAAAGATCGCGGTGCATTCCAATGATCCAAACGTCGACGCGGTCGGCGCCTGTGTCGGTATGAACGGAGCCAGAGTCAACGCGATTGTAAATGAACTGCGGGGAGAAAAGATAGATATTATTACCTGGAATGATAACCCTGCCATGCTCATTGAAAATGCGTTAAGCCCTGCAAAAGTCATTTCCGTCATAGCAGACGCGGAAGAAAAAAGCGCAAAGGTCGTCGTGCCGGATTACCAGCTGTCGCTTGCGATCGGCAAGGAAGGACAAAACGCAAGACTTGCTGCGCGTCTGACCGGATTTAAAATAGATATTAAGAGCGAGACGCAGGCAAGAGAAGCCGGAGACTTCCTGGATTATGAAAATGATTATGAAGATGCTGATGAGTATGAAGAATATGACGAATATGAAGATAAAGCATATTTACAGGAAGAGGATGATGTGCCTTTTAGCCAGGAAGAAGAGGATGACGGCAGCAGCGGCGAATATGCAGTAGAAGCAGATGAAAGGGAGGATGATGATAAAACGTATGCGTATGCTGACGAAGAGGAGGATGATACTTACGCAGAAGGTATAGATGACGATAGCAAAGAAGGTGCTGATGCAGAGTGAAAGCAAAAAAAATTCCTTCCAGAATCTGTGTAGGCTGCAGGGAGCCGAAAGAAAAGCGGAGTATGGTGCGTGTGGTAAAGACGGCGGAAAATAAAATATGTCTGGATGAAACAGGAAGAATGAATGGCAGAGGGGCTTACATCTGTAAAAATATGGATTGTTTTCAGCGTGCGGTACAGTCCAAAGGACTGGAACGTTCTTTAAAAACAAGTATTCCTGAGGAAGTCATCCAATTATTGAAAGAGGAGATGAGTGCGTTTGAGGCCAGATAAGGTATTGTCCATGATTGGAATGGCAGCCAGGGCAGGGAATATCGCAAGCGGTGAGTTTTCAACGGAAAAAGCTGTAAAAGGAGGCAAAGCCTGTCTGGTCATTCTTGCAAAAGATGCGTCCCAAAATACAGCAAAGCATTTTTCAGATATGTGTGCATATCGAAAGATACCACTTTTTGAATATGCGGATAAAAAACAGCTTGGTAATTGCATTGGGAAAGAATGCCGGGCGTCAATGGCAGTTACAGATAAAAATCTGGCGGGAGCAATTGTCAAAAGGTTAACGGAAACTGAACAACTGAATAATGGAGGTAATAGATAGCATATGGCAAAGCAGAAAATACATGAACTTGCAAAAGAGCTGAAAGTAGCAAGCAAGGTAATCGTAGATTATATGAATAAGAAGACGAAAGATAAAGAAAAAAAATATACTTCATCCAATGCGCTGGAAGCAGAGGAGACGGCGGATATTAAAGCAAATCTGGAAATGCTTGTAAAAGCGGATCATGCGTTAAAAGAAGCGGGGGCGCAGCAGGCTAAACAGGCGGATCCGAAAGCGGCGCAGTCCAAACAGCAGGATCCAAAGGCAGCGGCAAAGGAAGGAAAAGAAGGAGAGGCGCGGCCAAAGAAAAAAGCGAGTATCACAGCAGTATTTAACGCACAGTACAGCAAGCAAAACCGCAGATCCAATTCAAACAGGAATAACAAGTCTTCGAATGAACGTCCGGAACGACCAAACAGGGACCGCGGGCCAAGAACGGTAAAACCGGCGGAAAAACCGCATATTCCAATTCGTCCGAACGCGGACAGACCAAACTATGACCGGGCATCTGCACATGTGCCGGATGATGAGATTGTAAAACCAGCGCCGACTAAGGCCGAAAAGCCGGAACGAGGTGAAAATACGGAACGAGCAGACCGTATGGAACGTGTAGAACGGACAGATCGTACTACAGAACGGACAGATCGTGCAGAACGTACCGACCGCAATGAAAAATTTGAAAAAAATAATGATAAGGCAAATGCGCAGGGACGCACGCAGCAGCCGCGTACGCAGGCGGAACGCGGGGTACGCGCCGCGAGCATCCAAAAGGCACAGGGCGGCGGACAGCGCGCGAATGCTGGAAACGGCAGACAGGAGCGCGGCCAGAATGACAGAGGTGGAAAAAATGCGGGATTTGAGCAAAAAGGTGAGAAAAATCGTTCGAATAATCGAGCGAATTCCGGTAATAATTATGGTGATAAAAACGGCGGCAGAGTCGGTCAGAATCGCCAGAAGGAATTTAAAGGCAAACTAGATCAGAATTCGAACCGTTTCCATAAGGAATCTGTGAAATCCGCACCGGAAGAAATGCAGAAGGAAAGCCGTGACAACAGAAGCCGCGACAATAACCGGAAGAAAAACAGCAAAGATTACGATAAGCTGGGCGGTAAAAAACAAGAGCGCTATATCAATCTGGAAAAGACGAGCGGGCATAAGAAGAAAAACCAGACGCCGGTGCAGCCTGCGCAAAAAGAAGAAGAGGTGATCCGTTCCATTACGCTTCCGGAGCATATGACCATCAGGGAGCTTGCGGATAAGATGAAGGTACAGCCGTCTGTCATTGTGAAAAAACTGTTTTTAAAAGGCACGATGGTAACGGTGAATCAGGAAATTGACTATGAACACGCGGAAGAAATCGCACTGGAATTTAACTGTATCGCGGAGCCGGAAGAAAAGATAGACGTGATCGCGGAGCTGTTAAAGGAAGAAGCGGAAGATGAGAGCAAGATGGTGTCCCGTCCTCCGGTAGTCTGTGTTATGGGGCATGTAGATCACGGCAAAACCTCTTTGCTGGATGCGATCCGGCATACAAGGGTAACCGATAAAGAAGCCGGCGGCATTACACAGGCAATCGGCGCCTATATGGTAAAATGCAACGGAGAAAACATTACGTTTTTGGATACACCGGGACACGAAGCGTTTACAGCGATGCGTATGCGCGGGGCAAACTCCACGGATATCGCAATATTAGTCGTAGCGGCGGACGATGGCGTTATGCCGCAGACCGTAGAAGCGATTAACCACGCGAAAGCGGCTGGCATTGAGATTATCGTTGCCGTCAATAAAATAGATAAGCCAAATGCAAATATTGAACGTGTAAAGCAGGAGCTTTCTGAACACGAGCTGATTCCTGAGGACTGGGGCGGCAGTACGATCTTCGTACCGGTATCCGCACATACAAAAGAAGGGATCGAGCAGCTGCTGGAAATGATTTTGTTAACGGCAGAAGTATTAGAGCTAAAGGCAAATCCAAAACGGAATGCCCGCGGCGTTGTCATCGAAGCGAAGTTAGATAAAGGCCGCGGCGCAGTCGCTACGGTACTTGTACAAAAAGGCACGCTGAAAGTCGGCCAGCCGGTTGCGTGCGGTAGCAGCTACGGGAAAGTAAGGGCTATGATCGACGACAAAGGCCGCAATGTCAAAGACGCAAAGCCGTCCATGCCGGTGGAAATCCTTGGCCTTAGCAGTGTACCGGACGCAGGCGAGACGTTTGTTGTATGCGAATCCGAAAAAGAAGCCAGAAACTTTGCGGAGACTTATATTTCAGAGAGCAAGGAAAAGCTTTTGGAAGAGACAAGATCACGGATGTCGCTGGACGATCTGTTTTCACAGATTCAGTCAGGCAATGTCAAAGAACTGAATATTATCGTAAAAGCAGACGTACAGGGTTCGGTGGAAGCAGTCAAGCAGAGTCTGCAGAAGCTGTCCAACGAAGAGGTGGTAGTCAAGATCATTCACGGCGGCGTCGGTTCGGTCAACGAGTCAGACGTCAACCTGGCATCGGCTTCCAACGCCATTATTATAGGATTTAACGTCCGTCCGGACCCAGTAGCAAAAGCAACCGCAGAGCGGGAAGGCGTGGACATCCGCCTGTACAAAGTCATTTACAGTGCGATTGAAGACGTGTCTGCCGCGATGAAGGGGATGCTGGATCCGATTTTCGAAGAAAAAGTACTCGGCCATGCAGAGGTACGGCAGATTTTCAAGGCATCCGGAGTTGGAAATATCGCAGGCTCTTATATTCTGGATGGTGTATTCGAAAGAGGATGCAAGTGCAGAATCACAAGAGACGGGGAACAGATCTTTGAAGGCGCGCTCGCTTCCTTAAAACGTTTTAAAGATGATGTCAAAGAGGTTAAGACAGGTTTTGAATGCGGACTTGTATTCGAAGGCTTTAACGATATTGCGGAATTTGATCAGATTGAAGCCTACAAGATGGTCGAAGTGCCTCGCTAAGCAGGAAACGAACCTGTTATTTCATATTTGAAGGTGTGAAAATGAGAAAAAACAGTATAAAAAATACACGCGTTAATGAAGAAGTACGCAGAAAACTCAGTGAGATTATTCGCGGCAGCATTAAGGATCCGCGTATTCATCCCATGACGAGCATTGTTTCTGTGGAAGTCGCACCGGATTTAAAGACGTGCAAAGCATATGTCAGTGTGCTGGGCGACGAACAGGCGCAGAAAGACACACTGACAGGTTTAAAAAGCGCAGAGGGCTACATTCGCCGCAGCCTTGCACAAAGTGCGAATCTGCGCCATACGCCGCAGATCCATTTTATTATTGACCAGTCGATTGCGTATGGCGTTACCATGTCCCATCTGATCGACCAGGTAAATAAAAAAACAGATCAGGCAAAAGAAGCGCAGGAGTCAGAACCGGAATATGATCAGGAAGAAAAGGATGACAGCGGACAATGAACAGTCTGAAAGAACAGCTGGCAGGAGTGCGCAGCGTAGCCATTGCAGGACATGTAAAACCGGACGGGGACTGTATCGGTTCCTGTCTGGCTGTCTATAATTATATGAAGGAATATTACCCGCAAATACAGGCGGAAGTATATTTGGAACCAATTCCGAACATTTTTAAGTTTTTACAGCGTGCGGACGAGATTATCAGCGAACCGGAGGAAACGAGGCGGTTTGACCTGATGATTGTTCAGGACTGCGGAGATGAAAAAAGGCTCGGAAAAGCCGGTGCATTGTTAAAAAATGCCGGACGCGTGATCTGTATTGACCACCATATCAGCAATGCTGGTTTTGGCGATGACAGTTATATTTTTCCGAAAGCCAGCTCGACGTCAGAGCTTGTATTTGAGTTAATGGAAAAGGAACGGATTACAAAGCAGATAGCAGAATGCATTTATACAGGCATCATTCACGACACCGGATTGTTTCAATATTCCTGCACGTCGCCAAAAACGATGCGCATTGCGGCATTTTTAATGGAACAGGGGATCAATTTTTCAGAAATTGCAGATAAGACCTATATGCAAAAAACATTTGAACAAAACAAGATTCTCGCAAGGGCATTGGAAAAAAGCAGGCTGCATCTGGATGGAGCCTGTATTTCTTCGATTATTACAAAAGAAGATATGCAGGAGTATCAGGTGCTGCCAAAGCATCTGGAAGGCATTGTATCCCAGCTGCGTGCGACAAAAGATGTGCAGGCGGCAGTATTTTTTTACCCGAAAGGTGTGCAGGAAGATGGAACAGAATATAAAATCAGTTTCCGTTCCGGTTCGGATGAGGTGAACGTCGCCCAAATCGCCATGCACTATGGGGGCGGAGGACATATCCGTGCGGCCGGAGCGTCCACAAGACTGGAGCCTCAGGTCTGTCTGGAACAGATTTTGGAAATGATCAGGCAGCAGCTGATTCATGCATAAAAAACGGAGTATCTTGTTATGAACGGAATGATAAATGTATATAAGGAAAAAGGCTATACTTCGCATGACGTAGTCGCAAAGCTGCGGGGCATCTGCCGCCAGAAAAAAATCGGACATACAGGAACGCTTGACCCGGACGCGGAAGGCGTGCTGCCGGTATGCCTTGGCACTGCAACAAAAGTCTGCGGCCTGTTAACGGACAAGGATAAGGAGTATGAAGCCGTTCTCCTGCTTGGAAAAGAAACCGACACGCAGGATAGCAGCGGAACCGTATTGTGTGAAAAAAGCGTACGGCAGACGGAAACAGAAATACGTGAGGCGATCCGTTCCTTTACCGGCGATTACAGTCAGGTTCCGCCAATGTACTCGGCATTAAAAGTCAATGGAAAAAAGTTGTGTGACCTGGCAAGGGCAGGTGTGGAAGTAGAACGCAGGCCAAGACAGGTCTATATTTATCAGATCGACATTTTGTGGATGCGTCTGCCCCGGATAAAACTGCGTGTACACTGTTCCAAAGGAACTTATATCCGCACGCTTTGCCACGACATCGGACAAAAGCTTGGCTGCGGCGGCTGTATGGAAGAGCTGCTGCGCACAAAAGTAAGCATCTTCGAATCAGGACACGCTTTAACACTCGCGCGGATTCAAGAACTGGCTGAAGAAGGACGGCTGCAGGACATACTGCTGCCTGTGGATCAGCTGTTTTTACAATATCCCAAAGTACAGGTAACGGAAGAATTTCAAAAAATGCTGCAAAACGGCAACCGGCTGCCCAAACGGGCGTTTCTTTTTGAAAGTGTAAATCAGGATTCGCAGGCCTTAGGTTCTTCCATGCAAAAGTGCCGTGTATATTTGGACGAATTGTTTTATGGCATTTATGAGCCGGATGAAAAACGTATGGATTATAAGCCTGTAAAGATATTTGGACAGGTGCAGGCACCAAAGAATCCAAACACAAAAAGCGGTCAAAAAAAACGAACCAGAGAACGAACGGGGGAACGGGGCATGAGATATGAACAGGACTTTTTACACTTGCAGCTTACAGAACCGACCGTTCTGTCTCTGGGAAAATTCGACGGGCTGCACCGCGGCCACGAGCTTTTGCTGCGTTCCGTATTAGAAAAAGCAAAAAACGGCTTAAAAGCCGCTGTCTTTACTTTTGACATACCGCCGAACCAGATCGGAGGAATGTCACAGGTCATTACGACAAACGCGGAAAAGCAGCAGCTGTTTATGGAGCGCGGCGCGGATTATCTGATCGAATGCCCGTTTACAAAAGAAATTATGCAGATGGAAGCGGAGCGATTTATTCAGGAAATCGTAAAACGCCTTTGTGTGAAATGGATCGTTGTCGGCACGGATTTTCGTTTTGGACATAACCGCAGGGGCGATTACCATATGCTGGAGCGCTATGCGGATACTTATGGCTATCAGGTACAGGTCGTACAAAAAATTCAGTACGGGGGACGGGACATCAGTAGTACTTATATTCGTGAAGCATTATTAAACGGAAATCTCGAACTGGCCAATCAGCTGCTTGGATACCCTTATTTTATGCAGGGGAAAATTATTCACGGCAACCAGCTGGGCCGCACGATCGGATTTCCCACGATCAATATCCGGCCGCTGCCTCAAAAGTTGCTGCCGCCGTTTGGCGTTTATTTTTCGAACATCCTCCTTGACAATAAGCAGTACGCAGGCATCACAAACATCGGAAAAAAACCAACGATCCAGGGCGACTATCCAGCCGGAGCAGAAACATATATCTATGAATTTACAGGAGATGTCTACGAAAAAACAGCGAAGGTAGAACTGCTTTATTATGAACGGCCGGAAATGAAATTTGATGGGATTGAACAGTTAAAAGAACAGCTGAAAAAGGATATTGCTGCCGGGGCATCATATTTTCGGGCAAGATGAAGCAGGACGATGTCAAAGAAACAATGCTCAGCCATCACGCAGATGGTTGAGCTGCATAACAAAAACTATGAAGGTACAAGTAAGCTCTAATATATGTAAAAAATGTCTTTACTTAAAAACGCCCTCATAATCCTGTAAATCGTGATAAACGGCATCAACATAAACCTTATTATCTTCTATCCGGTAAAGCAAAAAATAGCTATGTTGCCTGAGGTGGATTTTACGATACCCAAGGTCGCGGAGACGGGCATTTTCGCAAAGCTTCAAACCGTCAGCCATGTAGGAAAGCCGTTTTAATGTATTCTCAACATCTTTTAAGATATTCATTGCTGCTTGCGTATTTTTGAGTTTATATAAGCAGTAACTTATGATTCTATCAAGGTTCTGTTCAGCCTGTTCAGAAAAAATAACATCAAAGTCCATATCGTGACCTCAGTTCATCGATAACCGCACCAGCCGTCTTGGATTGACTATTTTTAATTTGTTGGCGGGAAACTTCAAGATCATGGTAAATGTCTTCGACGCTTTTTTTTGGTAAAAGCTTGCCCAGGGCATCATCAAGTGTCTTATCTTTATTTTGGAGTATGAGTTTTTTTGTGAATTTCTGAACTTTTATTAAATCTGCCTCTGGCAGTGTTTTTATCATTGCGACTGTGCTTTCCATCGTATTCATTATAATCCCTCCGTTCAAGGCTATTTACAAATAGTTCCTTATGCTGTGATTCATGTAATTTGCTGTTATTATAACATCTTTTGCATAGAAGATAAACTTTTTATTGAAATATTTTAATTGTTTTTTATTACAAAATTGTTACAACGCCGTTGACAGCGATAGGTGATATT
>CAOKJJ010000181.1 GCA_948468465.1 uncultured Eubacterium sp.
GGCTTTAAATTTACCTCATTTTTAAAAAACGGCTGACAGATTTTTCCGAAATCTGTTCAGCGATGCCCTGTTTTTTAATTTCCGCAGTTAAAAGGGTCAGGCTCCAGTGGCTTAACTCATAGCCCAGGTCCGTTGGTTTTTTGCAGGCAAGGTCAAGGATGGCAAGGATCTGTTCCTGTGTAAAAGTTGGTGGCGCGCCGCAGCGTTTCCGGTCGGAAAGAAGCAGACGGATTTCCCCTTCCAGTTTTTCTGGTGCGCCGGATGCAATTTCACGTAAAGAAGGCAGCGCCGTAAGAAAACGGTTGCGCCAGGTTGCAACATGGTTGTAATGCAGGCCGATACGGGGAGCAATGTCCTTGTTCGTCATGCCCTCAGACGCCAGAAGGATGACTGTGGACCTTTTCACCAGGCTTGCCGGAAGGGAACGGCTTTTGGAAAAAGCAGATAAAACGGTATATATGGCATCAGATAAAACTGGTATTGTATCAATTGTTTTCTTTCGCATAAGAAGACCACCTTGTTCATTTGTAATGATACTATTATATACCAGAATTTTCCAAATGAAAACACCAATTTATTCACCGTTAATTGCACAATGCAGTACTAGGTATTGTTTAGGTTGAGGAGAAACATTGTATTCTCATAAGTTTAAAGTACACCAAAAGCATGTTTAAGATATGTTCTGATGATAGTGAAAATGTGTGATTGGATTAGGCTGGTGTTGAGATAAGCAAAATGAAGAAAGATTAAATTGGAATTAATTTTTGGGGTTCGCATAAATAGTCGGTCTTAAAAAATTTAAGACCGACTATTAGGAATAAAGTATCTTACAATCACAATGAGGTTTATGCGTATTAATTAATGAGGACATTTAACGTATGTTGTTTCTGCAATTTTTTCCATAACTACAATATGTCCACACTTTGCACATTTTTTAGCATTATGATATGTTATAGTACAACTACCGTCAGAATGTTTAGTGTGGTATGAAGCCCGTGCAGTTAAATAATTATGATTACATGGAATAATTCTTGGCTCAATAGCATCATATGTTATTACACCGTTTTCATCAATACAAATAAAATCGCTCTCTGAAAAATCGACATTTTCAATAAAAGAATAAAAATCATCATTTGTTAATGTAACAGATGAAATAGGAGTAATGTCCTCTGGCATTATATCTATATCAATTATATTTACAGAATTTACAGTAGAGTCTTCACTTTCTATCGTAGCCGGAAGATTATAAGCCAACGCAGGTATTGAGGAAAGTGTAAACATTACCACAGACATAACAGCTGTAGCAGCAAGTTTAATAAATTTGTGATTATAAAGCTTTTTGTTATTCATCGTGAATATCCTTTCTTCTGTAAAATTTTTAAATTTACCTCTTCTTTTGTTGCCAAGACCGATCGCTAACATATCCGGAACATTAGATTCCTCAGCCGATAAATCTACGAGCGCTAATTGAAAAGCGAGGCGATTTTCTCGGGATTCGCCTTTACAAGCTACGGCATCTGCCGCTAATTCCTGATACTGGTTCATTTTTTTGATCAGTAAGTAAACAGCAGGATTGAACCAATGAATAATACGTACAATCAACGAAATACGCTGAAACAGCAAATCTTTATTTTTCAGATGTGCCAATTCGTGTTTGATCGCTATGTAATAAACCTGCTCTGGGACATCCCACTGACAAGGAAGGTGCAGCGTACAACGAAAGATGCCGCCGATATGAGGGCTTTTTACCATTGGTTCCATTTGGAGCCGAGGTTTCTTTTTAAGGCCTAATTCTTTCATTGCGGCGTCTACCAGCTTTGAAGCGTTTACAGTAAATGGTTCCATTTGTTTTTTCAAAAACGTACCGTAAAAACTATTAAAATCACGAATTTTACGACTTTTTGCTGAGTACTTTCTGTATATCCGAATAACGACAATGATCCATGTACAGAAAAGCAGGATCTCATAAAAAGCCGTTTTCGGAAGTGCAAAACTAATATATTGCTGCAAATGGATAATGATATGCGTTCCGGTATAAACGAATGGTTCAATTGGCATTATAGAAACCAAATTGTCGAAATATCTGCGAATATAAAACAGACAAATCGGAAAAGGTATGACAAAGAACATCAGGTTTAAGCGACATAGGAAAATACGGTATTTTGGCGGCATATATTTTTGCATAATTAAACATAGAAGCATATTTAGCAAAAAGAAAAGGCCTCCTGTAGCGTTCATGAAACATAGTAATTTTAACATAAGCTGATGATCTCCATTTTAATTTTTTTCAATTTTTCGATGGTGCGTTAAATAATAATGTACGTATCACCTCTTTTTGAAAAATATCCTTGACAGATATATCTGTGATTAGCGGACAGTTAAAATCTAATCATAATATCTGTCCCTTGTAGTGTACTACGTGACATGGCGAAAGTCAATATTTTTCGACTAGATTCGACATTCCTTGTGCAGAGTTCGGAAAATCGGAATTGTATAGTGTCAGTATATGACCCAGAACGATTACGGATATAAGGCAATAATTTGGTATTGTTGCATAATAATAAGAACATTTAAGATATTTTCTAAAACAATCTTGACTTTTCCCGTATCTTTCGTTAGTGTAAAGAGTAGACGCCATAAATGGAAAGCATGAACAGAGATGCATGGTTACAATAGAGATGCATAGTCATAATGTAGTTATTTTAAATAGTTCAGGAAAGGGGATTAATAATATGGAAAAAATAACGAGCTTTACAATTGATCATATAAAGCTGCAGCCAGGTATTTACGTATCCAGAAAGGATCCGGTAGGAGATAGTGTGGTTACGACCTTTGATCTGCGTATGACATCTCCGAATGAGGAGCCGGTTATGAATACGGCAGAGGTGCATACGATTGAGCATTTGGCAGCTACGTATCTGCGTAATGAACCTCAGTATAAAGATAAGGTTGTGTATTTTGGGCCGATGGGGTGCCGGACAGGCTTTTATCTTTTATTGGCCGGTGATTATGAATCTAAGGATATTGTCGGTCTGATTACGGCGTTGTTTGAATTTATCCGTGATTTTAAGGATGAGGTTCCTGGTGCAAGTCCGAAAGACTGCGGCAATTATTTGGACATGAATCTGGGGATGGCAAATTATCTTGCGAAAAGATATTTAGACCAGGTGTTATACCAGATTGATGAAAGCCGTCTGATATATCCGCAATAATATATTAGGTTTTATATATAGGGTGGAGTGATTGTCAGATTTAGAATTACTTATCAGGCAGAGAGGAGATATTACGATGAAAATAGGTGTCATTGGCGCTATGGAGATAGAGGTATCTGCATTAAAAGAGGCTATGAAAGTAGACCGTGTGATTACAAAAGCAGGTATGAATTTTTATGAAGGTATGCTTCAGGAAACATCTGCGGTAGTTGTGCAATGCGGAGTTGGGAAAGTGAACGCTGCAATGTGTGTGCAAATATTGGCTGATTTGTTTCATGTTACGCACGTATTGAATACGGGAGTGGCGGGTTCATTAAATGCAGATTTGGATATTGGGGATATCCTTGTATCACAAAAGGCTATTCAGCATGATGTAGATGTCAGTCCGCTTGGATACCAGTTAGGAAAAATTCCTGGATTTGAAAGCAGGGAATTTGCCGCGGATACAGAGATGTCAGATGCGGTTGCAGATGCATGCAGGCGGGCAAATCCGGATGTTCATATTGTGAAAGGCTGTGTTGTAAGCGGAGATCAGTTTATTTCGGACGGGAAAATAAAGGAAAAGTTAATATCAGAGTTCCATGGCGACTGTGCTGAGATGGAAGGAGCTGCAATTGCACAGGCAGCGATACTGAACGGGATTCCGTTTGTGGTGGTTCGTGCGATATCGGATAAAGCAGATGGTTCGGCAGAAATGGATTATCCAACATTTGAGAAACAGGCTGCTGAGCATTGTGCGAGTATGGTAATGGAATTTCTCAAAACTTTTCATTAGCCGCTGAAAACTGAAAGGAAAAGAAAAAGGAATTTGTAATGGACTGTTTGAAGGCATAGAAGAATCCAGCTTTTGCGGGAAAATATTTCCTGCGGAGCTGGATTCTGTTTTCAGGTAAAAACATGAAAGTTAAGTTATGATTAATATAATATGTTAAAGAAAATAGGAGGGATACCATGGCTGGAAATGCAAGTAAAGATATGACGCAGGGATCGCCGATGAAGCTGATTGTTGCATTTTTTATACCATTAATGCTGGGAATGTTGTTTCAGCAGTTTTATAGTATGATGGACACTATTATTGTAGGAAAATTTCTGGGAGTTCAGGCATTAGCAGCGGTTGGTTCTACAGGTTCTATTAATTTTATGGTCATAGGATTTTGTATGGGAGTCTGCAATGGGTTTGCGATTCCGGTTGCACAGCAGTTTGGCGCGAAGGATGATAAAGCTTTGCGCAGATATGTGGCAAATGGAATTTTTCTGGCGGTGGCCTTTGCATTGCTTATGACAATTGTGGTATGCGTGCTTTGCAGAAATATATTAATGTGGATGAATACGCCGGGTGATATTATAGATGGGGCGTATAATTATATTTTTGTTATATTTCTTGGCATACCAGTAATATATTTATATAACCTGTTATCCGCATATATACGGTCATTGGGTGACAGCAAAAGCCCACTGATGTTTTTGATTATTTCATCTTTATTAAATATTGTATTGGATCTTGTTTTCATTATAAATGCTGGCATGGGAATTGCTGGTGCGGCATGGGCGACAGTCATATCTCAGGGAATTTCGGGAGTGCTCTGTCTTTGCTATATTCGAAAGAAATACGAAGTTTTGCAGCTGTCCAGGGATGAGTGGAAATGGAACAAAGATTGTGTCAAGATATTGTGCAATATGGGAATTCCGATGGGTCTGCAGTACTCTATTACGGCGATCGGAAGTGTTATTTTACAGACCGCTGTCAATACACTTGGTTCTATGGCGGTTGCTTCTGTGACGGCTGCAAATAAAGTGGGTATGTTTTTTTGCTGTCCTTTTGATGCGATGGGGTCTACGATGTCTACTTATGCAGGACAAAATCTAGGTGCCGGAAAGCTTCAAAGAGTGACAAAGGGGGTGCTGTCTTGCTGCCTGATTGGATTGATTTATGCGGTGGTCGCATTTATAATTTTGTTTCTGTACAGTTCGAAGATGGCTTTGCTGTTTTTAGATGCCGGTGAGATTGAGATTTTGGACAATGTACGTTTATATTTGCTTGTTGGCAGCGCGTTTTATTTTCCACTTGCGTTGGTTAATATTATGCGTTTTACGATTCAGGGGCTTGGATACAGCAAGCTGGCAATTATTGCGGGTGTATGTGAGATGGTTGCCAGAGCGGTTGTCGGAGCGTTTTTAGTACCAGTGGCAGGTTATATTGGGGCATGTTTTGCAAGTCCTTTGGCGTGGATTTTTGCAGATTTATTTTTGGTTCCGGCATACATGAGCGTTATGAAGGCGCTGCAGAAAAGCGGTATCGGAAAGGAAGCGGAAAGTGCATAATTGTAATGAATAGCAGATGGATTACATGAAATAGGGATTAAGAAAATATACAGACAGACCGATATAGATATTAATCAGGAAACTACTGGAAACGGCTTGGAGCCTGACATGCAAATGGAATTGCATAATCGCGGCTAAGATGCGGCGAAAGAACATCAGTAAATGGAAGCCGACAGGTTTCACATCATACGAACATGGAGGGAATAAAGATGGGTTTAGCGGGAGTAAGTGCATCAACTACGACTTATGCAGCATATGATAGTACTGCTAAAACAAGTACGAAGGCTGCAGCAGAAAAGAAAGAAACAGAGCAGACAACTGGCGCTGTATATGAAAAAACACCTTCTGACAGCAAGGATAAGGCACCTTATTCTATCAATAAGCAGAGTGCGGAACAGCGTGCCGCAATCGTTAAGCAGATGATGGCAGATCAGGAAAAGAAACAAAATCAGCTGGTTGATATTGTAAATAAGATGCTTGGCGAGCAGGCAACAAAATTTACAGAGGCAAGTGATGATTTCTGGGCGACACTTGCAAAAGGCGGTTTTTCGGTCGATGCAGCGGCGAAGAAAGAAGCGCAGGAAGCTATTTCAGAAGACGGCTATTATGGTGTAAAGCAGACTTCTCAAAGAATTTTTGATTTTGCAAGCGCACTTGCAGGAGATGATGTAGAGAAGATGAAGGAAATGCAGGCTGCGTTTGAAAAGGGATTTAAACAGGCGACAAAGGCCTGGGGCAGAGACTTGCCGGATATTTCGAATCAGACATATGATGCCGTTAATGATTTATTCCAGGGCTACTATGATTCAAAAAATGTTATAACAGAAGACTAAGGAGCAACAGATCTTAAGCATACTGTTTCCATTGTTTTTGCATGAAATGTGAAAGCTGACATGGGTAACAGCAAAGTAGTGCAAGGATAGCACGCCAGAGCGTGTGTGAAAATGAATTGAAAAAGATACTGCCGCAAAATGAGATAATGTTTTGCGCAGTATCTTTTGTTTTTTGAATTTTTGTGTCTTTTTTAATGCAAACCTTGCGATTTATATTTAAAAATGATAGTATAGAGTTATCGTTAAACTATTAACAATAGTAGAATATGTAGTACAAGTATCATGAAGGAGGTCATCATGGGATACGCAGAAGAATATCAAAAGAAACTGGTATCAGCCGATGAAGCAGTCAAAGCCGTTAATTCCGGCGACTGGATCGATTATGGCTGGTGCAATGGTACGCCGGATGCATTGGATAAGGCGCTTGCAAAACGGACGGATGAATTGACGGACGTCATTGTACGCGGCGGTATTTTAATGAAATTGCCGGCGATTTTTGAACGTGAGGATGCAGGTGAGCATTTTACATGGAATTCCTGGCATATGTCTGGTGTTGAGCGCAAACTGATCAGCCGCGGCTGTGCATATTATGCGCCGATTCGTTATTCAGAGCTGCCGCGCTATTACCGCGAACCAAATACGAAGAAAAACGCGGTGGCAATGTTTCAGGTAACGCCAATGGATAAGCATGGATTTTTTAACTTTGGGCCGAATGCTTCCCATTTGGCAGCTGTTGTAGAGACTTCCGCAACAGTCATTGTCGAAGTGAATGAGAATATGCCGCGTTGTCTGGGCGGAACAGAAAATAATGTACATATTTCTGATGTTGATTTTATTGTGGAAGGCAGCAACCCGCCGATTGCTGAAATGGGTGCAGGCGGTCCTGCCAGCGAGGTTGATAAAGCTGTTGCAAAATTGATCGTAAACGAGATTCCGGACGGTGCGTGTCTGCAGCTTGGAATTGGCGGTATGCCGAATGCAGTTGGCTCTTTGATTGCTGAATCTGATTTAAAAGATCTTGGTGTTCATACGGAGATGTATGTGGATGCATTTGTAGATATTGCAAAAGCTGGAAAGATCAATGGCTCCCGTAAAAATATTGACCGATTCCGTCAGGCATTTGCATTCGGATGCGGAACCAAGAAGATGTATGACTATTTGGATGAGAATCCTGAGATTTTAAGCGCTCCGGTAAGTTATACAAATGATATTCGCTCTATTTCTGCACTGGATAATTTTATGTCTATTAATAATGCGGTAGATTTAGACTTGTTTGGACAGGTGAATGCGGAATCTGCTGGAACAAAGCATATCAGCGGAGCCGGCGGGCAGCTGGATTTCGTATTGGGTGCATATTTATCCAAAGGCGGGAAGAGTTTTATTTGCTGTTCTTCTACATATAAGACAAAAGACGGACAGGTAAAATCCAGAATCCTGCCGACACTGAATCCAGGTTCCATCGTTACAGATACACGTGCGAATACGCATTTTCTTGTAACGGAATATGGTATTGTAAATATTAAGGGGCTTTCTACCTGGGAAAAGGCAGAGGCAATTATATCTATCGCGCATCCGGATTTTAGGGATGAATTGATTGCTGAAGCAGAAAAGATGAAGATTTGGAGAAGAAGCAATAAATAAGGTATGTATCTGAACTTGACATAATAAAAATGACTGTCGTAAGAACTGCGTTTGCAGTGTCATACGACAGTCGTTTTTATTATGCTTTCAATTCAGGACTTTGAAATAATCATATCATTTTCAGATTATTTCGTAGTTGAACTGCCTTCATCACTCTTATCCACAACAGTTTGATCATCTGAACTGGTTTCTTTTGAACCGCTTTGATTCGTGTCAGAATCAATGGAACCGTTGTGTGAGTCATCCGTACCGGAAGAATCAGTATATGCGGAATTTACGCTTGACGTATCTTCCTGCAAAGTATCCCCGGATGAGGTATCTTCTGATACCGTTGTATCAGGAAGAGGATAAGGGTCTTTTTTATTGGAACTGTCTTCTGTCAGGCTGTCATCCGTATTGCTGTCTGTATCAGATGCTGAATCTCCCTTTTCAGGACTTGTCGCGCTTGCATCAGGGTTCTGCGAAGAACCGGTGCCGCCCGCATCTCCTTTATTGGAGGAAGTATTCTTATCTGAACTGCTTGCAGAAGAATTTTGGTCTGCTGTATGGGATGGGGCAGATGTGTTTGGTTTTGCTGCACTATCTGTATTACCATTTGAAGCAGAAGTTGTAGTATTGCCTGAATGATTCGGTTTCTCAGATGAAACAGAATTGTTTGTTTCTGAACCGGTTGTTAAATCATCGGTTGTAGTTGTTGTTTTATCAGCAGAAGCGCTGCTGGCTCCTTGTGTAGCATCCGTTGCGGCTGCTGTAGAGTTATTTGCTGCATTGTCATCCAGAACACTGCTTAAATAATCGCTGTTCACAACATTTGCGGCTGCTGGCTGCGCTCCGGAATCCGGATTTTGGCTGCTGGCCTGTTGTATCGTAGTCTCTAATTCACTGACAGTCTTATCTGTCCACTTAGAGACGTCAAAATTAGAATCAGAAGTAGTTTCTGCAACTGCATGGATGAGGGCCAGTTTGCCAGGCGTAATGCCAAGTGAGTCGGCGTCATCCTTTACTTCTTTTGATACAGGAATTGTATCAATCGAACAGATATTTGATTTTTCGGCTGAAAAAGTATTTACTCTGGAAGTAATGGACTGTGCCTTTGTGTTATTTGTGGAATAAACACTGACAATCACATGATTGTATTCTTCCTGATTAATATAATGGTCTTTTTCTAACTGTCCGATTGTAACACCTAGTGCAGTTGTAATATTCTGATTTTTGATATCAGATTCTATGGATGAAACAACCTGTTGCCCTTCGGTATTGACGCCGGACACCGATATGACTTTGTCATAACGGTTTAAAGCGTATTCAATAGAAGGATTGATGTCCAAACTAACGTAGGAATAAGGTTCTACGTAGCTGTGAGACCCAATGCCTGCGAAAGATAACAGAACCAATGCCAGCGAAGCACAAATGGAAAGCTTCTGCACCATGCGATTGGAATGATGCTTTTCCTGAATGAAAAGTTCCTGTCCGATAGAATAGCCCTTATTTTTGAGCTTTCGGAAGGTTCCATCATCACATAATGCCACCGCAGCGCCATTACTGCATTCTACTATGACGGCTTTCAAAGTAGATGGCTCCTTTCTTTCTTAGAGTAGTTTCATAAATAGTTAATAACTGTGACAGAAATACAAACGCGGTAATTGTAATAGGGTTGGTTGGGGCCTGCTAAATATGGCTTAAATATTCGGCAAGCTTAGGATAATCACCGGAAAGTATTTCTGCTGCGGTTATTATGTATTTACGATGTCGCTCCAGAATTTTTCGGGGTACCTTTGCATTTTC
>CAOKJJ010000182.1 GCA_948468465.1 uncultured Eubacterium sp.
CAGCACTTTAAAAGAAGATGTCAGCACTTTAAAAGAAGATGTCAGCACTTTAAAAACCGAAGTCAATACTTTAAAAGAAGATGTCAGCACTTTAAAAACCGAAGTCAATACTCTAAAGGTAGAGCTTGTTTCCGTTAAAAAAGATGTCAGTACTTTGAAAGATGATGTCCATACTTTGAAAGGCAATGTCAGTGCTTTGCAGGCCAACGTCAATACTTTAAACAGTGATGTCAGTACTTTAAAGGCGGAACTTGCTTCCAGCAATAAAGAACAAAAGAGAATCAGCCTCATAATTGAAAATGAAATCCGTCCCGATATTAAAATACTTGCCGAAAATTATGTGCCGGCTGCAAGCAGATACATAAAGGAAACTGCCAAAATAGAATCCATGCAGGCAGATATTGAGGTTATGAAGCGCATTATTCGTGAACATAGTGAAAAATTACAAAAGATTTCTTAACGTACCTTTCCGTACGTAATAAAACATCACTCCCCCAACAAAGCATTTACTGTTTGCTGGGGGGGGGAGCCATCTATTTACGAATACTCTCCAACACCTTCGCCGGAATTTCGAATTCTACGGCGCCCATATACATTGGCGCTACATCTCCTTCATTAAACGCAATAACCACATGGTTGTCTTTATTCAGGTAAAACGATTCGTCTTGCGAAATCTGCTTAAAATTCCATTCCTCGATCTCATTATCCAGCCAGTATGTGACATTCTCATCCGCTTCCATCTGTTCTTTCATCTGTTTTTTGATAGACTCACTGATTGGCGTAATATAGTCCGCCCCTTCTTTGAAAATGTCCCTAAGCTTCAGCCGTTCTCCGGTATGCAGATCAATCGTATAATAATAATTCCATTCGTATCCGCTGCCGGCTCCCTGATAGCAGTTTAGCCTGAGTGTAAAATAGTCCTCTGTGACCACCAATACTTCGCTGTCAGTCACCACATCCTGGTAGCCCTCTTGATCGTCCAGATTCTTTTCGAATTCCTCTATCAGTTCATCCGTAATACTGCGTATTTCTTCATTGATTTCTTTTGTCGTCTGTTCCAGTTTCGTCTGATTTTCTGCCGGCTGCTGCTCTAACTGAAGCTTCGGTACTTTAATATCCGCCATATGCCGGTCTGATTCATAGGTATAATCACGGAATGTAACCGCTTTTATGAGATGGCCCAGTACCGGAATCTGTTCCATCGCATTTGCTGCTGACGCAGATGTATTAGGCAGTATAAAAAATATTGCGGCAAATACCGCGGCGGCTGACGCATATTTTATGGCCGCTTTTTTTCTTCTCTGCCTGCTGTCTTCCCTGACGGCTTTCTTCATTTTTGTACGTAATTGCTCTAACTGCTCTGTGGACATCTGCGGCTTTTGATATTCTTCCTTCAGTAACTGCATCTGCTGTTCGAACCTGTCATTTTGCTCTTTTCTTTCTGAAAAATGAATCATATAATCACCTGCCTGTTCTGTATGATTTGTTTATACTTTTACAACTTTGTGTTTCTTCCGCAAAATAACTCTAATGCCGCATCCATGCCGTGCTGACGACTTCCTGCTCCGAAAGGCTGCCGCGCAGCTTTTTCAGGCACCGGTACAGCCTGCTTTTGACTGTACTTACATTTTCATCCAGAATTTCTGCAATCTCCTCCAGCTTTTTGTCTTCAAAATATTTTAATAGAATGACTGCTTTTTCTTTATCCGGCAGCTCGTCTATCGCCCTTTGCAAATCTATATCCGCATAATGATCTTCCCTGCTGCCGGTTTCTATGCCGGTTTCTTCTGTTAACGCCTCATAAGACATGGTTTTCGGCCGTCTCATATGATCAAAGCATTCGTTCAGCATAATCCGGTAAACCCATGTCCCGGCATACTCCGGCTGGTTCAGCGTATGCCAGCTCTTTAACGCCTTATATGCACCGTTTTGCACAATGTCACTGGCATCTTCCGCCTGATGGGTATAACCATATGCGAGACGGTAATACTGGTTATAATTTTCAAGTATCACCTGTTCGATCAGTTCTTTCTGTTTTTTCTCTTTTTTTCCGGATAAAATGTTCAAGGCTCTTCACCTCCTCCTCGCTTTAACTTATTAGATGGGACGAATTGGATAAAAGTTTCACATCATAACTAAAAAAGCTGCTCCCTCATCAGGAACAGCTTTTTTATCAGTTATGGTCCGGCTACTTTTTCGGAATAAGCACATCTTTTCCGCCCATATACGGCCGCAATACTTCCGGTACGCGGACGCTGCCGTCTGCGTTCAGATTGTTCTCCAAAAATGCAATGAGCATTCTCGGCGGCGCTGCCACCGTATTATTGAGCGTATGCGCAAAATATTTGTTTTTGTCTTTGCCTTTTACGCGGATTTTCAGTCTTCTTGCCTGTGCGTCTGACAGATTGGAACAGCTTCCGACTTCAAAATATTTCTTCTGTCGCGGAGACCACGCTTCCACATCACAGGATTTCACTTTTAAGTCCGCAAGGTCGCCGGAACAGCACTCCAGCGTACGTACCGGAATATCCAGGCTTCTAAACAGGTCTACCGTATTCTGCCAGAGCTTATCATACCACTGCATGGACTCTTCCGGCCTGCATACGACGATCATTTCCTGCTTTTCAAACTGATGAATGCGGTACACGCCGCGCTCTTCGATGCCGTGCGCGCCTTTTTCCTTGCGGAAACAAGGAGAATAGCTTGTCAGCGTATATGGCAGGCTTTCTTCCTCATGAATCGTGTCAATAAATTTTCCGATCATCGAATGCTCTGATGTTCCGATCAGATATAAATCTTCTCCTTCGATCTTGTACATCATCGCATCCATTTCTTCAAAGCTCATAACTCCGGTCACGACACTGCTGCGGATCATAAACGGCGGCACACAATACGTAAATCCACGGTCGATCATAAAATCTCTGGCATATGATATCACGGCTGAATGCAGCCTTGCGATATCGCCCATCAGATAATAGAATCCGTTTCCGGCTACTTTTCCGGCGGCATCCAGGTCAATGCCGTCAAAACGGTCCATAATATCCGTATGATACGGCACTTCGAAATCAGGCACCACAGGTTCTCCGAACTTTTGAATCTCCACGTTGCAGGAATCATCCGGCCCGATCGGTACGGAAGGGTCGATCATGTTCGGAATGACCATCATGTCTTTTAAAACCTTTTCCTGCAGTTCCCGTTCCTGCGCTTCCAGTTCTTCCAGACGTTTTGCGTCTGCTGCGACCTGCGCCTTTACCGCTTCGGCTTCTTCTTTTTTGCCTTCCTTCATCAGCGCTCCGATTTGTTTGGACAGCTGATTTCTGCTGGCTCTTAAGGTATCCGCCTCCTGTTTTGCTTTTCTTGCCTGCGCATCCAGTTCAATGACTTCATCTACGAGCGGAAGCTTCTTTTCCTGAAATTTTTTTTTGATATTCTGCTTTACAAGCTCAGGATTCTCCCTGACAAATTTCATATCTAACATTGATTTTCCTCCAAACATGCAGTCCGCTTTATTGTTTTTTCCGGCTTATTTCAATGGTTTCTTTCAATGATTTATTTCAATGGTTTATTTCAATGGATATTTTGCAGTCAGCGCCTGTGTAATGGCCAGCGCCTTTGGTGCAGCCGCATCTCCTTCTTTGATCATCATTGCGATTGCCTGTGCGATCTGGTCCATATCCTCTGTATTCATTCCTCTGGAAGTAACCGCCGGTGTACCAAGACGGATACCGCTTGTTACGGTCGGCTTCTGCGGATCGTTTGGAATCGTATTTTTATTTGCCGTAATATGAGCCAGATCCAGTCTTGCTTCCACTTCTTTTCCGGTCAGTCCGAATCCGGTCAGATCTATGAGCATCAGGTGATTGTCCGTACCGCCGGATACAATACCGATGCCGCGGTCCAAAAGCCCCTTGCAGAGCGCCTGCGCATTATCTATAATATGCTGCTGGTATACTTTAAAGGATGGGTCGAGCGCTTCCTTGAAGCAGACAGCCTTTGCCGCGATCACATGCATCAGAGGCCCGCCCTGAATGCCAGGGAATACGCATTTATTGAACTTAAACTTCTTCGCAAGCTCTGCGTCTCTGCATAAAATCATGCCGCCTCTTGGCCCGCGCAGTGTCTTGTGTGTCGTTGTCGTCACTACGTCAGCATATGGAATCGGCGACGGATGCAGCCCTGCCGCTACCAAACCTGCAATATGCGCCATATCTACCATCAGATAAGCGCCGACCGCGTCAGCTGCTTCACGGAATTTTTGAAAATCAATTGTACGTGCATAGGCCGAAGCGCCTGCAATAATCATTTTCGGCCTGCATTCCTTTGCCGTCTCCATCAGCTTGTCATAATCAATAAAGCCGTCTTCATTCACACCATATGGAACAATATGAAAATATGTCCCGGAAAAATTCACAGGGCTTCCATGCGTCAGATGTCCGCCATGATCCAGATTCATGCCCATGACCGTATCACCAGGCTCCAACAGCGCAAACTGCACCGCCATATTTGCCTGCGCCCCGGAATGCGGCTGGACATTGGCATATTCACAGCCAAACAGCTGTTTTGCACGTTCCCTTGCCAGATCTTCTACAACGTCTACACATTCGCAGCCGCCGTAATATCTGTGCCCCGGATATCCTTCCGCATATTTATTTGTCAATACACTTCCCATTGCAGACATCACCGCCGGGCTGACCCAGTTTTCCGATGCAATCAGCTCAATATGGCTGTTCTGTCTGTCTAATTCGGCCGTAATCGCAGCCGCCACCTCTGTATCTACTGCCTGAATATCTTCCAACGTATACATAATGAAAAGCTCCTTTCTTCTGACTGTTATGCCATTTTCTTCTTTGCGCTCTTTTTCTGCTCACCTGAAGATTTCTGATGTATCTTCATCTCAAACCAAAGCTCTGTAGCGATGCAAATCGAAGAATACGTACCGCTGATAACACCTATCATAAGCGGCAGCGCAAACTCCCGAATAGATGCAACGCCTAAAATATACAAAAGCAGCACCATAACAAACGTCGTTACAGACGTGTTAATCGAACGGGACAGTGTCTGCGTAATACTTCTGTTCGCGATTTCCTTTAATTCAGATTGTGTAACCCTCGCCTTAGACCTGAGGTTTTCCCGGATACGGTCAAATGTGACGATCGTATCATTAATGGAATAACCAAGTATCGTAAGCATAACCGCTATAAACGTAGATCCTACGGAAATGCGCACAACCGCATAGCACGTAAGCACGACTAAAATATCATGCAGCAGCGCAATGACCGCGCTCGATGCAAACCGAAAATCATTAAACCGGAACCAGATATATATAAGCATTAAAATAACCGCTATCACAACGGCCCAAACCGCGTCTTCTGTCATTTCCTTACTGATCGTCTGGCTGACGTTCTGATAAGAGATCGCATCTGATTTTACGGAATAGTTGTCTTCAAAAATCTTTGCAAACGTCTCACGCTCTGCCAGATCCAGATTTCTTGTTTTAAAAATAACCTGTGTGGTATCCGCAATCTTTTGTACCTGAACCTCCGCCGTTCCAAGCGCTTCGTTAATTAACGGCACAATCTCGGAATCAATCTCTGACAATTCATAATTTTTGCCAAGGTCAACCGTTGTGGACGTACCGCCGACAAACTCCAGACTGTAATTAAACGCGCCTTTTCCTCCAGCCGCATTCACGCCCTCCGCCACAAAGCCTGCTCCGATTAATACGACAGAAACAATAAAAAATACAAACCGTTTGGAAATAAAATCCACAACTTTGCGTTCTTTTGCAACGCCGTAATATTTTACATCCTTAAAACCAATCGCATGGATCGCATACATCGAATACCGTGTCACTATCAGCGCTGTTACCATAGATAAAATAATGCCGATGGCCAGCGTATACGCAAAGCCTTTTACCGTACCGGAACCCTTTACCGCAAGCACGGCTGCCGCGATCAAGGTCGTTACATTGCCGTCTATAATCGCGGACAATGCTTTCTGATATCCAGTTTTAATCGCCGCTCCTGTAGATTTGCCAAGCGCAAGCTCTTCTTTAATACGCGCGTTAATGACTACATTCGCGTCTACCGCCATACCGATGCCAAGAATAATACCAGCGATACCAGGCAGTGTCAGCGTTACTTCAAATAAATAAATAACCGCTACCACTGCTGTCGTATAAATAAGCAGGCCAAGAGAAGTTGCCACGCCTGCAATCCAGTAAAAGGCAATTAAAAAGATAATAATGAGAGCCAGTCCAATTGCCGCAGCCGTCAGCGCTGTAGAGATCGCCTCCTGCCCTAAAGACGCTCCGACAACCTGTGAAGTCAGCTCTTCCAACTCCAGCGACAGAGAACCGATGCGAATCTGAGACGCCAGCGTTTCCGCTGCCTGAAAAGACTCCATGCCTTCAATCATAGCCGTTCCGCCGGTAATCTGCGAATTAACGATCGGCGTGCTGATAGTCTCTCCGTCGTATACAATCGGAATGATTTTATCAATATTCGCGCCTGTCAGATCCGAAAATGTCTGTGCCGCTTCATCGGTAAATGTCAGCTCTACCACTGCCTGGTTTTTGCCATCCTGTGTCACATATCTGGCAGTCGCGTTTGCCACATCATCACCCGTTAACACTACATTTCCTTCCGGATCCTGAAATTCCAGGGAACCCGGTGTACCAAGATCCTCCAAAATATCGTTTGCGTCTGTGACACCCGGAATCGCTACTGTAATCCGGTCACTGCCTTCTCTGGCTACCTGCGCTTCAGTACTGTAATCTTCTACACGCCGCTGCAGCTTATAGACCGTATCACTGATCTGTTCCGCCGTAGCGTCCTCATCGACAATCTGATACGTAATGCTGACACCGCCTGCCAGATCCAGGCCCAATGTAATATTTTGATTTTCCCCTCGTCCGGTCGACGATAAAATAATGGATGCATAATATCCAAGCCCTAATATACAAGCCAGAACAATACAAAGTATCGCTATGCCTTTTCCTTTTTTCATGCTTTTATCCCTTCCTTATATAATTATATTATCTGCTGCCTTCCTCATCCTGCAGCGCCGCTTTGATCATAATTGCGCACTCGACTCTTTTTTTCTGCAGCTCACACCCGATATCATACGCATCATGAATATCTCCATGAAAATGATACGCATTCGCTGCACAGCCGCCGCTGCAGTAAAACCTTGCAAAACAGTCTCTGCATTTTTCTTTTGCATATACATTACAGCTTTTAAACATATCACGAATGTCTGTATTTGTCACGCCATCCGTCACATTCCCCATCAAAAACTTCTCATTTCCGACAAACTGATGGCATGGATACAGATCTCCCCACGGAGTCACAGCCAGATATTCTGTACCGGAGCCGCAGCCTGACAGCCGTTTTGCCACGCAAGGCCCGCCCTCTAAGTCTATCATAAAATGGAAAAACTGAAATCCTCTGCCCTCTTTTTTCCGCCGGATCATTTCTTTTGCCAGCATGTCATACTGTTCAAACAGCTGCGGCAGATCTTCCCGCCTGATCGCATAGTCATCCGTATCCTGCGCAACAACCGGCTCCACGGAAATCTGCTGAAATCCAAGATCCGCCAGATGCAGCACATCTTTGGAAAAATCCAGATTGTGATGTGTAAACGTGCCTCGTACATAATAGTTTGTCTGATTTCTGCTCTCCGCGAACTTCTGAAATTTCGGCACAATCAGATCATAGCTGCCTGTCCCGTTACGAAACGGCCGCATATGGTCATTCGTCTCTTTTCTGCCGTCTATGCTCAATACAACATTTGCCATCTCTTTGTTGGCAAACTCCATAATATCATCATTTAACAATACGCCGTTTGTCGTCAGCGTAAACCGGAAATTCTTGTTATGAAGCTTTTCCTGCTGTCTGCCATATGCAACGAGCTGTTTGACAACTTCCAGATTCATGGTCGGCTCGCCGCCAAAAAAATCGACTTCCAGATTTCTGCGGCTGCCGGAATTGGCAATCAGAAAATCAAGCGCCGCCTTACCGACTTCAAAGCTCATCAGAGCCTTTCTGCCATGGTATTCCCCTTCCTCTGCAAAACAATAACGGCACGCCAGATTACAATCATGCGCAATATGCAGACAAAGCGCTTTTACAACTGTCTGACGGTTTTTAAAATCAAATATATAATCCCTGTATTCGTCTTCGGTAAACAGCGCGCCTGCTTCTTTTAATTCGGCAAGCTCCTCATATGCTTCCTCTATTTCCCGCACCGGATATCTGTCCTTTAAATGACTGGCAATTTCCTGCTTCGTACATGTTTCGTATAATGCAAGCACATCATAGACGACATCATCGACCACATGCACCGCTCCGCTGTTTACATCCAGGACAATATTATAACCATTGTTTTTATATTGATGAACCTGATGATTCAATGCCTGTTCCATCCTCCTACACCAAACGCACAAATGACCGCACGCGTTGCGGACGGTCTATTGGCTCTTTTTTGACTGTAAATTTTTATGCAATACACAGAGCGTGTTTAAAATATATTTAAACACGCTCCTATGCTGCCGTATCCTATTTGCTGTGCTCACAAGTCTGATTGCCTACCGTACAGGATGTCTTGCATGCAGACTGGCAGGATGTCTGACATTCGCCGCAGCCGCCTTTTTTTACCGTATTCTGCAGTTTTTTCGTATTTAAAGTTTCAATGTGTTTCATAAAATATTCTCCTTTCCAAATCATACTTGTATGCTAATGAATTTATGCATGTCTAGTGGCTAGTATATCACAGTTTATCTTATATGGAAAGTATTTTTTTATTTTTTCATTGCAGTGAAAATCAATTCTTTATATTACTACACTTTTATAGAAAAATCTTCATATATTCCAACTGATATATCCTCACCAAAAGAATATTCTTCCATTGTTTCTTTTTCAAACCTATAAACTGTAACATTTTCTTTTGTAGGATCAACAATCCAATACTCTCTAACACCTGCCGCTCGATATTTAAACAACTTTGTAAAATAATCCATTGGCTTGTTACTGGGAGAAACAATTTCAATAACCCAGTCTGGTGCGCCATGGCATCCTTTTTCATCTAGTTTTGACGGATCACAAATAACAAAAATATCAGGTTCTACGTAATTGCTATCATCCTCATTCAAGAATACGGCAAATGGGGCAATATTTACTTCGCAATTTCCACCATGAGACTCAATATAATCCGCAATTTTTCTATATATCGCCCCTAAAATTCTTTGGTGTGTCCGACTTGGCGGTGCCATATAATAAATCTGACCATCAATCAATTCTGCTCTCTCTCCATCCGGTAAAGCATAAATATCTTCTATCGTATAAATGTCTTCTTTTCTCAATGCATCCATAATTCATCCCCCACTCTTAATTTCTTTCCCAAGCATTTGTACAGTTTCTATATATGAAATAATCTCCTTTTGTTCTACAACAAAAATCTCATTCTTATCATACCAAATTATCACCCATTTTCAAGACTGAAATATCCTAACCTGGATGAACCAGAAAAGAAACACTTTTGACATTGTGTTGCGTTTTTTTGGATGGCTATGCGGACGCCGGGTGAGGGGAAAATGGCCTGGCTTTCTCAGGCCTTACATGTAAATCGTGAACATTTGTGAAAGAATCTGCGATTTTAAATCTCA
>CAOKJJ010000183.1 GCA_948468465.1 uncultured Eubacterium sp.
AAATATGCCGTGACCCTGACGATAACAAATTTCTGGAATGTGCAAAAGATTCTCACGCTTTATATATTGTCAGCGGAGATAAGGATCTCCTCATAATCGAGCAGTTTGGAAATATTCAAATCGTGACCGCAAAGGACTTTTGTGAGAAATATTTTTCGACATAAAAGCAGGTAGAAAAATTTCTTTTCTGCCTGCTTTTCCTAGAGCGTGTTTGAAAAATCATTCCCGCGATCTGCACTCCCCACTTTGCGGATAATTCATCCCAAATTTAATCAACATAGCCCGCTATGCCTCATAAATTTGGGATAAATTCTCCACAAAGTGTGAAGCACATCTCACGGAAAGCATTTTTCAAACACGCTCTAATCTCACAACTAAGCTTGAGAAAATTCTTCCACTGAAATCTTTATCATTTCTTTTTCTGTCATACCATCACTCCCTGATCCTTCCTGTACACTTTTTATTACCTCAAGCGCCTAATATGATTATACCACAGAAGGTGTCTGAGAATTATTATTTGATTTCTTTATAAATATGGTACAGCACAAACTCATGCTTTTGTAATTGAAACTGAAGCTGCAATCTGCCTCCTTCCGCTTTCCTTTTTTCCATCCCAAGCTGCGGAATGCATATTTCCTGCAGATATTTTACATCTGCCCGCTCCAGATGCGTTTCGAACTGAAACTTTTCCCATTCATCCAAAATGCTGCCATCCTGCTGGCTCACGCTTTTCTTTTTAATAATGTATGTTTCGTCCTCTTCCATGTCGTTTAAAATGATATTGACTGCCAAAGGGTCTTTTTCATGAAACACGGTATCCAGTTCCTGCGGCAGAATGGAATTTTCTGTTTTTAAAAAATAGCGGATGTGATACCATTGAAAATGAAAGCACAAAATCCGGTAACTGCCCGAACGGCTCTTGGTTACCAGATAATGTTCCCCTGCGGCAACCAGGTCATCTCCGAGCTGGTTTAACAGCTGCATCGCGTAAAACGCAGGCTTTCGAATGCCGTCTTTGGTCAAAAGGCCGCTTCCGCCGTTTACAATGCCGTAGGAATCGTAATAACTGCTCACCCAGTCCGACCCCATCCAGATGCACAGCATGTCGACCGCATCCAGAATTTCAGATACTTTTTTGCAGATATAAGCGCCGCGGAAACAGCTGTCGTTCAGATAATTTCTGTTCGAAATCGAATTATTCCACTCTGTTACATAGAGCCTGCAGCCATCCATCCCGGATTTTTGTACAATCTGGCGCATCAGCCTGATCTGCTGCATCTCAAAATCCCGTTCCGGCGATCTTTTATACGGTCTTTGATCCGTGCCTGCGGCTGACTGTTCTGATATATACGGAAACAAAATAAATGAAATAAAATCTGGCACGCACCCTTCTTTTTTACTCAGTTCCAAAAGCTGTAAGGCAAGCTCTCCGTCCGCGTCCGCAAGTCCCCCAAATCCGCCGACAGCCGCCTCCGGCAGTGTTCTTTTGATCGTTTTGTATGCGAACTGGTAGACATGAAAGATATGATAGCCAGATTCCTCATAATATTTTCCACTCTCTTCATGGGTCGGATCCCTTGTAATTTCAAAGATCCATCTGCTTACCTCTTTTTTGCCGTATCTGCGCAGCACATGCTGGAAAAAATCTTCAAATAATGCTTCCCATGCTCTGCGGGACTTAAATTCAATCCCTTCTTCCCTGTAATAAACCGCGTCTCCCGCTGACCTGACGGCTGTGCTTGGCCTTCTGCCAAGATCCAGAAAAGGTATAATATGGTTTGATACAAGGAAATCGAGCACACTGTCTAACGCGTCGTAATTATAGACGCCAATCGAGCTGCCATCGCAGATCATCAGCCTTTTATCAAACAGCGACCATATCCTTGCATAAGAAAATCCGAGCTGCTCTGTCAGATACAGCAGATGATACTGTACGTTTGCGAGCGTCAGGCTGTGCGCAGATCCGATATTAATGACCCGATTCCAGTTCTTTTTCAAACAGCGCGTCTCCTGCGCATGAATTTCGACGACCTTCGAGGCCGGCGCCTTTGTTTGTCTCGTAACGCTGATCTTTTCTTTCAGTTCTTCCCGCAGCTGTTTGCGGACAGATTCGCTCTGCCTGCGTTCGTCCTTTACTTTGACGCGCATCATAATTCGGTATTCTGACGGAGACATGCCGTAGTTTTCCCGAAATACCTTATCGAATACGGAAGTATTGGAAAACCCGCAGTCCATAGCGATTTTCGTAATGTTCCTCTCTGAATACAATAATTCGGAAACAGCGTAATTTAACCGGATCTGATTTACATATTCCGCAAAATAAACACCCGTCTGTTTTTTGAAAAAACGGGAAAGCGTGGATTTTGAAACATACATCTGATCTGCCAGCGCAGAAAGGCTTACGACCTCCTGAAAATTCTGGTATACGTAGCGGATAATCTGCTGAAGCTTTTCGTCGTCCTGCCTGTCGTCTTTGAGGAGCCTGCCGCCTGCATGTTCTTCCATAAAATGCTCAATCAGCTGATCCAAAATCTGGTACAGCAGGCTGTATTTATAGCTTGCCGACCGGTTGTCATACAGCAGTTCCTCATATACAAGCTCCCGCAGCAGCATCTGCAGTGTTTCATAAGATTTTTCCTGATCCGCGGCGCTGTTGCACAGGAAAATGCCATTGGAATCCTGAATGAGATCCGCTATGACCTGATAATCGTAAGCCACGCGGCACAAAATATTTTTTGCTTTGCCTGACACAGTGTGACGGACGCTGGAATTTATGAGCAGCACATCATCCGTTTTCATCAGATACACTGTTTCATGAACGGTTACATACACTTCTCCTTCCAGAACATATAAAAGCTCCACATCTGGATGCAGATGCGCTGCTTCATCCATATCCCGAATTACCTGAACCTGAAAATGATTATGGCTGTACATCATTCCTCCTTAACAACTGCTCTTTCCTACTTCCTCATATTTAATATTACCTGTCCAAACATGCCTGTCGGTTCCAGCGCTTCGTGGCTGAAATCAAACGGCGGCATTGGATAATTCATCTGGTCTCTTGCCGGCGTAGACGCGGCTTCGATGCAGATGGTATTATTTCCCGAACACAGGCCTTTTACCGTAACCTGGTAAGGCGGCGTCAGACATTCCCCTGTCATGCTGCCGTTTACATATACACGCATGACCTCATACACATGTTCGATCCATAAATATGCTTCTTCCGGCTCGCTGTCCAGTTCGATTTCTTTTGTATAGCGGATGATTCCGGAAAAATCCGGCCGGTCGTCTGAGATCGGATGCAGACTGTCCATCATCTGTCCTTGCTCAAATACCGGATAATCCTTTGCTTTTGCTGTTTCTGCATACCAGCCAGCCGAAAGGTCCATACGGACGCTGCATGCCTGTATCTGCTCTCTTTTGGATGCGTGCGGTTTTGCGGCTGTGATTTCCTTTTTCTCCATAACAACCGCCGATTCTCCCGGTTCCAGTTCCAGCTTTAAATACAGCTGACCGTCTGCGCATGCACACGACGCATCTGTATAAACATCCTCATACGCGTCATAATATACCATCTGCATCCCGCAAGGCAATGGCAATATGGCATTTCCATAAAACGGCTCATATGCAGATTCATTTTGAAACATAAATATCTGCCTGTCTGTTTCATAATGATAGACATTCATTTGAGAAAACGGCCGGTCCAACGACAGGCTGACAAATCCCGCTTTTTTCATTTTGTCCGCAAGCTCCTCCAGGGATACCATTTCAAAAGACTCACTCCATGCACGATCCCAGCCTGCTTTAGCATCCGCTGCTTCCTGCGGATCTATACCGCATAATACACGCTTCGGCGCTGCGCCGATCCAGTAAATCGGCAGTGTTTCTGCCCGTGCCGCAAATTCTGCCAGTGTTTTTGATACATATTTTGCATACGGCACAAGCAACGCGTCAAATTTCACGCCATTGATGCACAGTTTTCCATTTTTAAGGATGCCGTTATCATGCTCGGACTGCGCGAGCATGTCTAAGCATACAATGTCAAATTCGATCTGGTTTTCTGTCAGTACACGGCACACCTTCTGCATCGGCATATGCTCTCCTGCCCAGTCCGCCTCCGCATCATATAAAACTGCCGCACAAGCTTTATGCATGCCGCCGTTTAACAGTCTGCACATCCGATTCGCATATTTCATCAGCTGTGCAAACCAGGAAAACTGCGGATGGTTCCCGCCGGCATAAAAATGCGGAGGACAGTCAAAATCCGGATATTCTGCCATCGAAAACGCATGCGGCACAAGATGGTTGATTCCTTTGACAAGTACATGGTCAAGCAGATATTTCATGTTTCTGACGCCAAATCCCCAGCCATACGCACCAAACAGCTCGCACATCGTACGGCCCTTTTTCTTCGGATCCAGATGCCCGCACGAAGCGCCCATTTTTCCAAGCGCATAATGAAAAAATTCTCCGTCAGATTCCACCATGCCTTTTCTCGTCTGGACAGGGGCGCCGTATACGATCTGCCCGCCGATCACATCTATGCCTGCCATGTGCTGTCCTGCCATTGCCCTGAAATAATGCGCCGCGCCGAGTCCCAGCCTGCTGTGCACCCCGTTGTCCTCTACGACGTGGCCGATATATTCCACGCCATGCGCCTCACACCATTCCCCGATCGGGCGGCTGAAATTACGCTCATACAATGCCGATACGCAGTCCATATAATCATACCGTATCTTCGGACAGATTTCCATTTCAGCCGTTTCCGAAAAAAGGAACGGCAAAAGCTTCCTGTAATTGCCGCTGTATTTTTGCCGAAGCATTTCTTCCAGCTCATCACTCCACGGCAGAGGCATTTTTTTCTTTCCAAGCTTTGTATCAAAACACTGTTTCGTAATATTTCCAAACTGCGGCTCATCCGAAAAAAATCCGGCAATCGTCTTTCCAAATTCCGCCTGATATTTCGCATAATGCGCTTCATAGACGCCTTCGATCTGCGTGTGCGCTGAAGCTTTGTCTATCATGTTAATATAAGACTCGTTTCCGCCGTCTGTCCTCGTTTTGTAAATTACATGAATCCGCCACTGTCCCTTGGGCAGGCAAAAAGAAACATACTGGCCGTCATAAGCGTCTGTAAGGTCTATCACATCTTCATGAAAACGGCTTCCTTCTCCAAACCGAACAGCAAGAACCGCCAAAAGACGATTGTTTGCCCGTTCCTTTTCATTTACTGGTTTGCCGATTTCCCAAAATCCGATCGTCGGCTTTAACATTCGTGCGGCGTGCAGCGTCAGCGGATGGCGGCTGCCAAACACATCTGCCGTTGTACAGCTGATGTACTGTTTCTTTCTCTCTGGATATTTTGTCTGAATCAGCCCGTTCGCATACCCGGTTGGAAAATGTTTATCATCTAAGATCCAGATTTTCATTCCGCGCTTTTTCGCTTCCTCTATTACAATATCCATGTCATACCACCATCCGCTGCCGCAAAACTCTGGATGCGGGCGTGCTTCCACACAGACCGCGCCTATCCCGCACGCGCTGATTTTCTCGATCTCATTGCGAATGGTTTCTTCGGATTCCCCACGCATCCATAAAAACGGAAAAATATAGTTATTCATCTGTGTGATCCTCCTTTTTATAAATCCTTCATCATCCTTTTTATTTCCATAAACAAATATATCGGCTGTTTATGCGGCGACTATGAAAACCGTACAAATACTTCCTGCGACAGGCAGTCTTTTGAGTTTCCTCCTACAAAAATGACAAATCTGCCGTCCTCCAGATGATACCGTGCTTCATCATCATAAAATCCCATCTGGGATTTTGGAAGCATGAATACAACCTCCCTGCTCTCTCCCGCTTTCAGGTATTGTTTGGAAAATCCTTTTAATTCCTTTACCGGACGCACAATAGATGCGCACACATCCTGCATATACATCTGAACCGCTTCAGCGCCGTCCCGTGATCCCGTATTTTTTACTATGACACGGATCTGCAGATGCTCTTTCCTATCCTGCACGTCCATGTCCGAATATGCAAATTCCGTATAGCTTAACCCGTATCCAAACGGATAGAGCGGTTCTACCGGCGCATCCAGATATCTTGACGTAAATTTGCTCCTGCTGCCGGGCCGTCCGGTCTTTGGAGCGTTATAATACATCGGGCACTGTCCGGATACAGCCGGAAACGTGCATGTCAGCCTGCCGGCCGGATTCACGTCGCCAAACAATACATGCGCTGCCGCGTTGCCCATTTGGATTCCAAGATGCCAGCATTCTACGATTGCAGGCAGATGTTCTTTTTCCCATGACAGCGCCAGCGGGCGACCGTTCATCAGCAAAGCTATCACAGGCTTGCCGCTGTCTAAAAGCTTTTTCAGCATTTCCTGCTGTCTGCCAGGCAGTGAGATGTCCGCCCTGGACGACGCCTCTCCGGACATGCTTGCCAGCTCTCCTACAACGGCAACAATCACGTCTCCGGCTTCTTCGGCTGACCTAAGCTGCTCCTCATTGATTTCCCCTTCCGGCCCGCAGCACGGATGGTAAACGACATCGGCGCCCGCGTTTTTCAGTCCCTGCCAGATCGTCACACAGTCCGCGGCACGTCCGCTGATCGCCCAGGAACCAAGCACCTCTTCCGGCATATCCGCCAACGCTCCCACAAGGCTTATTTTCACGGTCTTTTTTAATGGCAGAACACCTTCATTTTTCAATAACACAATAGATTTTTCCGCTGTTTCCAGCGCATGCGCGACATGTTCCTCCGGCAGTCTGTCATACCGGTGCATTTGCTCCTCTGTCACATAAGGATGGTCAAACAGTCCCAGGCGCATTTTAACGCTTAAAATCCTTCTTACCGCATCATCTATATCCGAAACATCCGCCCTGCCGTTTTGTACGGCTTCTTTCAGCTTATGGCTGTAGATCCAGGTCCCCATATCCATGTCCATGCCCGCTGTCACAGCCATCGCTGCCGCCTCTTCGTCGTCTTCCGCGATCCCATGTACGACACATTCTTTGATCGCGTTTGCGTCGCTGACCACAAATCCCTCAAAGCCGTAAGACTCTTTTAGCGTATCCCGCAGCAGATACCGATTGACCGTGCACGGAACGCCGTTTAAGTCGTTAAAGGCAGCCATTACCGTTGCTGCGCCTTCCTGCACCGCCGCCTGAAACGGAGGCAGATAAGTATTATGCAGCATGGATTTTGCCATGCTCGTCGTATTATAATCCCTGCCGCTCTCACACGCCCCATAAGCCGCATAATGCTTTAAGCACGCAGCCACATAAGTATCTGTGCTCTCATCATCATTTTGCAGTCCGCGGACGCGCGCCCTGGCAAATGCAGATGCCAGATACGGATCCTCGCCCGGCCCCTCTGATATTCGCCCCCACCGTGCATCCCTGGATATATCCACCATCGGAGCAAAATGCCATGCGATGCCGCTGGCCCTTGATTCCTTCGCGGCAATGCGCCCCGTTTTTTCGATGAGATCCATTTCAAACGTTCCCGCCTCGGCAAGCGCAATCGGAACAACCGTACGAAATCCATGGATGACATCAAATCCAAACAAAAGCGGGATGCCAAGCCGCGTCTCTTCCACCGCTATTTTCTGCAGCTGATTCGCCGTCTCCGGATCCGAAAGCAGCACAGAGCTTAATCCTCCCGCGCGGTTTACATCATCATGATAGTCCTGCTTTGCCCCTGCCATCATGCGTCCAAACTCTTCCTTACTGATACGTCCATCTGTCATCATCTCTATCAGCTCTTCAAAAGAGACGTCAAACCCGCCTACTATCGAAGGTGAAATCTGGTTCATCTGACCGATTTTTTCATCTAATGTCATTTCTTTTAATAATTGTTCTATTTTTTCTTTTTGTTTTTCTGTCAGCGCTTTCATATGCTTTTCCTTCCTCATTTCCGATCGTTATTGCCGTGATGCGGCTATCGGCTTCTTTCATTTTACTTAACGCTGCGCCGCGTGTCATCTTTTTGATTTCGTTTTTTTTCACTTTTCTTCCATTTTATAACGATATTTCCATTCCAATGCAACAATCGCATCCTGTTTGTTGCATTGAATTATGCACTTGACAAAGCTGCCGGAAGAAACGAGAAACAAAGGCGTATGGATTGTCATAGGCGTTGGCGTGTTGCTTATTGTAAATCATAGCATACAGTTATTGTTTTAAGGAGGACAAAATGATTAAAGAAGTAAATCAAGCTGAATAGTAGATTTGGGATTTTCGTAGAGCTTCCCAACCCGAAAAAGAAAGCGTTAAAAACGGCTGCGGCTTGTAACTTAGGAGGAGATTAAAACCACTCAGCATATAGTCGCCACTAATTGTAATAATACCGTCAACAACCAGAGAGCGTTTTCGCTGCAAAACAGGCCGGTATCGAATCCCCTTACTACAGAAAATCCAATTATCGTAAATACAATATCGTTGTTATCCTGTTGTGCAGTCCTGCGGAGTACCGCCTGGATCCGCAAAAGGACTTCATCAATATCAAAAGGTTTTGTTATATAATCGTCTGCTCCAAGCCGAAGCAGTTCTATCCTGTCACGTATTTCGCCTTTCGCTGATAATATTTCGCCGTCTCACGCCTGACATTCGATAAGCCTATGCCGTGGAGATTACTGCACCTTATCCGCACATATTATGCTTTATGGACTTAAATTCGCCTTTATCATTATAAGGCTTATTCTTTCGTTTTTACTCTCTATCCTTGCACAAAAAGAGAGGCGGTCATTCAATAATTGATATTTGCTTTTCTGGCTTGGCTACATAAGTCACGAGTAGATAAAGTATAGCTTTTTCCGTCCTTGGTAAAATGTGTCCCACACTGACGAAACTCAAAATGTACTTTGCGGGCGATACACTGCTCCCGTATAGAAAGCACCCAAGCATAGTCAAGCAGTCTGGCATTTCTGTCTGATTCACCGCCAACTACGACTAATTCAACATTATCAAGATAGTCCGTAAGGTTTATTTCCTCAATCAACGGCTGGCAGATAATATTTTTATGTTTGATAGGCAGTTTATTGAAAATGGAAAGTCTGTATTCAGCCCTGTCTTGATTTTCTACCGTGCAGCCAACCGTAACATTCTCATATCCATCGTTCCAATCCTCTGGGATACAATCCATAAAGCGTTCGATACGCTTTGTCAAAAACAGAAAGTGCAGATCTGAACGCTCCCGTATCATCTGCCAACATTCAGAACGCCATTCATCGGCATCCTCAATCAAAAAATCCGTAGAAAAGCAGAGATATACAGTCTGTCCCGATTTCATTTTATATGCTCCCGATTTATTTTTAACGATAGGGGCGTAAAAGTTATCTGTCTTTATAATATTGTTTGTATCAATTCCACGCTTGAAATCGCCCTTATGAATGTAACAATACCTGCACCCTTCGCTATGTTTGTGGCAGCCACGCCACGGATTCCACATTGCCATATTTATAACCTCACATTCCCGCTGACAGGGCAGCGTCCCCAGATTATATGCTCGATTTCATCCTTTGCCCGCATAATAAAGCAGTTTCCATCCGCACAAAACTTTTCCTTAAATTCCAATATATCAATTCCACTTTCCGCCAAAGTCTGCGGCGGATATTCTGATACCAGCTCCAAATTGATAACAACGGAAA
>CAOKJJ010000184.1 GCA_948468465.1 uncultured Eubacterium sp.
CAAGGGAGGGCTGCAAGCACCGCTGTACGGACGCAGCTATGGAGTATTTCAAAGTGGAAGTCATGGAGATGTGCCGCCGTACTGGAAACACTCACCCTAAACGCACAGAACGCCGCCAGAGCCGCCGAAAAGCCCCTACCCAAAGGGAATACCCCCGCAGCATAAAAGACCGCTTACAGCGTAACAAAGCCGCCATAAACGCCCCGAAACAGGACAGCGTACAGCGCATGGTAGACATAGATGTCCCGCTCCGGACACACGGAGGAAGTGCGGGCATTGCTGAATAAGCACGGCGCGGATAAGCTGTCGGAGATCGGCCCGGCGGAATACCCTGCGCTGCTTGCGGAAGCGGAGGTGCTGTGATGGGGCGACACGCTTTACTGTCTGCATCCTCCAGCCATCGGTGGCTTGCCTGCCCGCCGTCTGCAAGGCTCTGTGAGAATTATGAGGACACGGGCAGCGAATACGCGCAAGCAGGGCACCGATGCACACAGCGGATTCCTTTTAGGGCTTGAGGAAGTGCGGGAGCTGTCGGTGGATTTCAGTGAAAAGCTGTTCCACAGACTGGTGGATTACGCAACGGTCTATTCGGATGGCAGGGTAGTTTTTACCTTCCGCAATGGCGTGGAAGTCAGCACAGAAGTATAAAGAAAGCGGGCAGATTCCAAAAGTTTCGGATATCCTGCCCGCTGTTTTTGTGTGCCAAGAAAAATGGTAGATAAGGGGTGCTGGTTTGTATGGAAATTTATAAAGAATTGAAGTATAATTTTAATACTGTGAATGCGAATAAATTGAAACTTGTAAGTTTGTAAATAGCTAGCAGTAATTTGTTATGTAAAGGAGGCGTGAAAAGTACTTGTTATGCCTTCTGAAAAAGGCCGGGGATACGGTTATGCTTGCTTATGGCGGCGGTTCTGTCATTGACTGCTGCAAGATTGTATCCGCTCAGACAAAGCTGTCAGAAGACATTTGGGAAATGGAGAATGCGCGTCCGAAGAGATTTTCTGGTAAGTATTAAGAAGTAACGTTATCAGCCGTCGGCATCTGACGGCGTTTTTTAATTGAGGAAGAATAAAATCAAACGCCATAACAGATGCCTTAAAACAGCTGGTTCAGAAACAGGGGCATTATATATAAAGTTGTAAAGTTGCGTCTCATTACATATTCCTCCTAAAATGTCGCACAATAACGATTATTTTTGTATATTTATAAAAAATCAGCTTGTCAAGTTCCCCTATTGGTGGTAAATTAATAACAGAGAAATTTTGGTTAATGGATTCATGCATAAAGAACAGGAGGAAACTGATATGCAGACAAGAAATTACAAGATTTGGTTTTGTACAGGTTCGCAGGATTTGTATGGAGATGAATGCCTGAGCCATGTAGCGGCGCATTCAAAAGAAATGGTTGACTATATGAATAATTCCGGCATTCTGCCGTTTGAAATTGTATGGAAACCAACACTGATTACAAACGAACTGATCAGGAAGACATTTAATGAAGCAAACATGGATGACGAATGTGCGGGAGTTATTACATGGATGCATACATTTTCTCCGGCGAAATCCTGGATTCTGGGATTAAAAGAACTGAGAAAGCCATTATGCCATCTGCATACACAATATAATCAGGAAATTCCGTACGATACGATTGATATGGATTTTATGAATGAAAATCAGGCGGCGCACGGAGACAGAGAGTACGGACATATGGTAACGCGTATGGGGATTGAGCGCAAGATCATCGCCGGATACTGGAAAGATGAAAAAGTGCTGGAAAGAATTGCTTCCTGGATGCGTGTTGCGTTAGGCGTGATCGAAAGCAGCCATGTACGTGTTATGAGAGTAGCGGACAATATGAGAAATGTGGCTGTTACCGAGGGTGATAAGGTAGAAGCACAGCTGAAATTCGGCTGGGAAGTGGATGCATATCCGGTAAATGAAATAGCGCAGGCAGTAGCGGCTGTTTCAGAAGCGGATACAAATGCATTGGTAGATGAATATTACGATACGTATGAGATTTTGCTGGAAGGCAGAGATCCGGAAGAGTTCAAAAAGCATGTGGCTGTACAGGCGCAGATTGAAATTGGTTTTGAACGTTTTCTGGAAGAAAAGAATTATCAGGCGATCGTTACGCATTTTGGCGATTTGGGAGCTTTGAAGCAGCTGCCGGGTCTGGCAATCCAGAGACTGATGCAAAAAGGCTATGGATTTGGAGCGGAAGGCGACTGGAAAGTGGCGGCCATGGTGCGTATTATGAAGATTATGACAGCCGGCATGAAAAATGCGAAAGGTACTTCCATGATGGAAGATTATACATATAATCTTGTACCGGGTAAGGAAGGAATTCTGCAGTCACATATGCTGGAAGTATGCCCGTCCATTGCAGACGGTCCGGTCAGCATCAAGTGTCAGCCGTTATCTATGGGCGACAGGGAAGATCCGGCGCGCCTTGTATTTACATCAAAAGAAGGTCCGGGTGTAGCGGCGTCTTTAGTGGATCTGGGCGACAGATTCCGTCTTTTGATCAATGATGTAGAATGTAAAAAAGTGGAGAAACCGATGCCGAAGCTGCCGGTAGGTTCAAACTTCTGGGTACCGAAGCCAGATTTTTATACCGGGCTGGAAGCGTGGATTCTTGCGGGCGGTGCGCATCATACGGCATTTACGTATGACCTGACTTCTGAGCAGATTGGAGACTGGGCGTCTATGATGGGAATTGAGCCGGTGTATATTACAGATGGGACAACCATTCCTCAGTTAAAGAAAGATCTGATGTTAGGCAATGTTGTGTATGGCAAATAAAACTTATAACTTAAGAAGGCATAAAGATACGGAAGCGTTTATGAGGGAAGTAAGGCGGGATGTCTGCTAAGAAGCGGCATCCTGTCTGCTGATATATAAAAACAAGGGAAACGGGGTTAACCCGAAATATGGAAGGAGAACCAGATTATGAAATTTTTCGTAGACACAGCGATCGTTGAGGAAATTAAAAAGGCCAATGATATGGGAGTGATCTGTGGAGTAACGACAAATCCGTCTTTGATTGCGAAATCAGGAAGAGATTTTGCGGAAGTGATTAAAGAGATCACAGAAATTGTAGATGGCGCTATCAGCGGTGAAGTAAAGGCTACGACACAAGATGCGGAAGGGATGATTGCGGAAGGCCGTGAGATTGCCAAAATACATCCGAATATGGTAGTAAAGATTCCGATGACGGTAGAAGGCTTAAAAGCAGTGAAACAGTTGTCGTCAGAAGGAATCAAGACAAATGTGACTTTGATTTTTAATGCGAATCAGGCGCTGTTGGCAGCAAGAGCAGGCGCTACATACGTGTCCCCATTCTTAGGACGTTTAGATGATATTTCCGTACCAGGCGTAGATTTGATTCGTACGATTGCGGACATTTTTTCAATTCATGATATCGACACAGAGATTATTGCAGCGTCTATCCGCAATCCGATCCATATTATCGACTGTGCATTGGCGGGTGCGCATATTGCGACAGTTCCTTATAATGTTATCGAAGCAATGACCAAACATCCGCTGACAGATGCAGGTATTGAAAAATTTATAAAGGACAGCGCACAATAAGCAGACCAGGATACAGGCGGATGCGGTAAAAGGATATTTACCGCGTCCCGAACAGGAAAGGATAGGACTATGACTGATTTAGAGCTTCAGAAAACAGCGGTGGAAGTAAGAAAAGGGATCGTTACAGCTGTCCATGGTGCAAAAGCAGGACATCCGGGCGGATCTTTATCTGCAGCTGATGTATTTACATATCTTTATTTTGAGGAAATGAACATTGATCCGAAAGATCCGAAAAAAGCAGACCGGGATCGTTTCGTATTGTCAAAAGGACATACGGCGCCAGGCTTATATTCTGTACTTGCGCACAGAGGATTCTTTCCGGTAGAAGATCTCCCGACACTGCGGCATATTGGCTCGCATCTGCAGGGACATCCATGTATTCAGCATACACCGGGCATTGATGCTTCTTCCGGCTCTTTGGGGCAGGGAATCTCGGTAGCGGTAGGTATGGCGATTTCTGCAAAGCTGAGCAGCGACAGCTATCGTGTCTATACACTGCTAGGAGACGGAGAGATTCAGGAAGGACAGGTATGGGAAGCCGCGATGTTTGCCGGACACCGTAAGCTGGATAATTTGTGCGTCATTGTGGATAACAACGGTCTGCAGATAGATGGAAAGATCGACGATGTATGCTCTCCGTATCCGATAGATGAAAAATTCAAGGCTTTTAATTTCCATGTGATCAATGTGGCGGATGGGAATGACATGGCACAGCTGCGTGCAGCTTTTGAAGAGGCAAAAGCTACAAAGGGACAGCCGACTGCAATTGTGATGAAGACGGTAAAGGGCAAGGGAGTATCCTTCATGGAGAACAAGGCCGGATGGCACGGCAAAGCTCCAAACGATGAAGAATATGCAATTGCAATGGAAGATCTTAAGAAAGCAGGTGAAGCATTATGTCAGAAGTAAAAAAGATTGCAACCAGAGAAAGCTATGGCAATGCCTTAGTGGAACTCGGCAAGGAAGCAGACAACCTTGTAGTATTAGATGCGGATCTGGCTGAAGCAACGAAGACGGGCACCTTTAAAAAAGCTTTTCCTGACAGACACATTGACTGTGGTATTGCAGAATGCAATATGATGGGTATTGCGGCAGGTATCGCATCTACCGGCAAAGTACCGTTTGTAAGTTCTTTCGCGATGTTTGCGGCAGGACGTGCATTTGAACAAGTGCGTAATTCGGTTGGCTATCCGCATCTGAATGTTAAAATCGGTGCAACGCACGCAGGAATTTCAGTTGGCGAAGACGGTGCCAGCCACCAATGTAATGAAGATATCGCGCTGATGCGTGTCATCCCTGGCATGGTTGTAATCAATCCTTCGGATGATGTGGAAGCAAAAGCAGCAGTAAAAGCAGCTTATGAACATGAAGGGCCTGTGTATTTAAGGTTTGGACGTCTGGCAGTTCCGGTTATTAACGATCGGGCTGATTATAAATTTGAAATCGGAAAAGGTGTGACATTAAGAGACGGCAAGGATCTTACATTAGTAGCTACCGGACTGTGCGTATCGGGTGCATTGGAAGCCGCGCAGCAGCTTGCGGCAGATGGCGTTGATGCCAGAGTCATCAATATCCATACGATCAAGCCGTTAGATCAGGAGCTGCTTATAAAAGCGGCACAGGAAACAGGTGAAATTGTAACGATCGAAGAGCACTCCGTGATCGGCGGTCTTGGCGGCGCGGTTGCGGAACTGCTGAGCGAGAAATGCCCGACAAAGATGCTTCGGATTGGCGTGGAAGATACATTTGGCGAATCCGGGCCGGCTGTAGGGCTGCTGGAAAAATACGGACTGGATGCAGCAGGCATTTATAAAAAAGTAAAAGCTTTTCATTCATAAAGCAATATTTGAACAGGCTGTTACATTTGTGACAGCCTGGTATTTTATATGCTGTAATTTTTGCGAGGGGGAATTGAGCAATGTTAGAACAATTAAAAAAACAAGTATACGAAGCCAATATGGAACTGCCGAAACGCGGCCTTGTTACTTATACATGGGGGAATGTCAGCGGCATCGACCGTGAGACAGGTTATTTTGTTATCAAACCAAGCGGTGTGGAATACGAAGAACTGACACCGGATGATATGGTCGTTATGGATCTGAATATGAACAAAATCGAAGGCAGATATAAACCATCGTCAGATACCGCAACGCATGCGGAGTTGTATAAAAAGTATCCGGAAATCGGCGGTATTGTACATACACATTCCTCTATGGCGACTTCATGGGCGCAGGCAGGCAGAAGCATTCCGCTGTATGGGACGACGCATGCAGATTATTTTCTCGGTTCGATTCCTTGTGCGAGAAGTCTGACAACAGAAGAAATCAATGGAGAATATGAGAAAAATACAGGACTTGTAATTATCGAAACACTTGAAGAAAGCAAGATCAATCCGATGTATACGCCAGGCATTCTCTGTAAAAATCATGGACCGTTTACCTGGGGAAAAGATGCGGATCAGGCTGTTTACAATGCGGTTGTATTGGAAGAGGTGGCAAAGATGGCGCTGCATACCGAGCTGATTAATCCAAAGGCAGAACCTGCGCCAGACAGCATAAAAGACAAGCATTTTTACCGTAAACACGGCGCCAATGCATATTATGGACAAAATTAGTCGTAATGGAAAGAGAGGCAGAGGTTAACAATGTATAAAGAATCATTTGGAACGGGCAGGCATGGCGAAGCAGTGTCTGTCTATACGCTGGAAAATAAAACCGGGATGAAAGTACGGGTGACAGATTATGGCGCCACACTTGTTTCGATTATTGTGCCGGATAAAAACGGCAATATGCAGGATGTACTGCTTGGCTATGATAATGTGACAGGTTATGAGAATCATACATGCTATTTTGGCGCTGTGATCGGAAGAAATGGAAATCGGATCGCCAACGCGCAGCTGACGATTGACGGTGTTTCATACAAACTGGACGCCAATGACAATGAGAATAATCTGCACTCCGGCGTCAAAGGGATGGATGCGCTCATCTGGAACGTAAAAGAATATACGGACAATGCCATTACGCTTACCTGCAAAAGCGCGGATGGCGAACAGGGATTTCCGGGCAATATGGACGCAGAAGTTACTTATGTACTGACGGATGATCATGCGTTGGAGATTCATTACAGAGCCGTATCGGATAAAGATACAGTGGCCAATTTTACCAACCATGCTTATTTTAACCTGGAGGGACATGCATCCGGAAATGTACTGGATCAGGAACTGATGCTGCGGGCTTCCAACTTTACACCGGTCAAAGATTCCAAAGCGATTCCTACAGGAGAAATTGTTCCGGTCGCAGGAACACCGATGGATTTTACAACGGCAAAAACAATTGGCAGAGATATCGGGACAGACGATATGCAGATCAATTACGGCGGCGGATATGATCATAACTTTGTATTAGATAAATCTGAGAAAGGTGCATATGAATTGTTTGCGGAAGCTTACGCACCAGGCACGGGCATTGTTATGAAAGCATATACGGACCTGCCGGGCGTCCAGTTCTATTCTGGAAATTTTATTACAACGCAGGATGGAAAACAGGGAGCGGTATATGATAAAAGACATGGATTTTGCCTCGAAACGCAGTATTTCCCAAATTCCGTAAATGAGCCGAATTTTGAGTCGCCGATATTGAAAGCGCAAGAAGTATATGCGACGAAAACGAGTTATCAGTTTGGGATAAGATAAAGACGAGTGATTACAGCAGTTCTGTATGGTGGAACTGCTGTATTTTTTGGAAGGACAGAATTAAAATAAGCGGCAAGTTATGCTATTTTTCAAAGCGGGGAAGGAGGTTCAAGTTGAATAATACAAATGTTCATGTTATACTAAGGCCATGAGTGAGCACTTCCTATGGAGGAATTAGAAATGCGGATTGAACGATTAAAACTTAAGAATTTTAGGTGTTTTGAAAAGTTGGAAATGCGATTACATCCAAAGTGCAATGTTTTGGTTGGGATGAATGGAGCTGGAAAATCTACAATATTAGATGCTTTGGCTGTTGCGTTAGGAGGCTATTTATCAGGCTTTGATGGAATAAAAAGTAATTCTATTTTACCAGAAGACGCACATTACAAAATGTTTTGCGTTGGCAGTCGCATAGAACCACAGGAACAGTTTCCAGTGGAAATATATGCGGAGGGGATCGTCGAGAGAAAGAATGTAACAGAAAGCGATTCAAAGACTACCATATCCTGGCAAAGAGAATTAAATGGAAAGGGACGCCGTACTACTCATGGAAATGTGAAATTTATTGCGGATTATGCTTGCAGCTTACAAAATAGTGTACGATCTGGAGATGCAACGTGTATTTTGCCTTTAGTTGCATATTATGGAACGGGGAGATTGTGGCTGCAGAAAAGAAATCGTACGAAATATAAAAAGGGTGAAAAATTAAATCGGCAAATGGGTTATATGGATTGTATCGCCGCAGAATCAAACGAGAAACAGATGATGCAGTGGTTTGAAGAAATGACTTATATTCAGCTACAGGAAGGAACAGTCATCGCGGAGTTAGAAGCAGTTAAAAGAGCTATTAGTAAATGTTATCTAAATGTAAACAATTCTGTGACAGATGCAAAGTTAGCTTATGATGTAAGAAGTCATGAGCTGGAAATTTATATTTACCATAATAATCAAGCGGAAAAATTTCCGGTAAGAATGCTGAGTGATGGAGAAAAAGGAATGATAAGCCTTGTGGCGGATATTGCGTACCGTATGGCTTTATTAAATCCTAATTTATTAGATAAAGTGTTAGAAACACCGGGTGTTGTTTTGATAGATGAGATAGATTTGCATTTACACCCGGCATGGCAAAAGAAAGTTGTTGATAGTTTGCTGCATATATTTCCAAATGTACAGTTTATTGTAACTACTCATTCACCAAGCATTTTACTTAATGTTCCAAGAGAAAATATCTGGATATTAAATCAAAACAGTATTTATCAGCCACAAGAAAAGACTTATGGAAGGTCCGTGGAAGAAATATTGAGAGAAGTAATGGATACAAATGTCAGACCAGATGAAATCGTAATTATGCAGAGAGAATTTGAACATGCTATTGATAGCCAAGATTATTATTCAGCAAAGAAAATACTTGATAAAATGAAAAATGTTATGGGTGAGAATGCAAATGAAATCATTGAGAATCAAATAGTTTTAGATGTAGAGAAATAGAGGGGGCTAAGAATGATTTATATTCAAAAGAAGTCTGAGCCAGATCTTTTGCTGAAGTATAGATATGAAAAAAATGCTGCATTTGATGATATGGATTCAGATGTAAAAAATCAGCTTAGAGAATCTCTGCTAAAAGAACAAGGACATCTTTGTGCATATTGTATGAAGCGGATTGGTGATCCGAAAGAGGTAAAAATTGAACATTTTGAACCGAGGACACCAGAAAATGAATTACAGTATCATAATTTGCTGGCAGTATGCAGGGGCGGAGAGGGAGGCCCGGCGAAAGCGAGATGCTGTGATACAAAAAAGGAAAATAGACCCATTTTTATTAATCCATTAAGCAAATCTGATATGAATCGAATTTATTATAATAATAGTGGAGAGATTCATTCTTCTGATATTGCTAAATACAAATTTGAATATCAGGATAGCATCGGAAGACATCATTCAGGATATACAAGTCCGGATCAGGATATTCATGAATGTTTGAATTTGAATTATGAGAATGGGGCGCCAATGCTGGGGAGAAAAACGGCTCTGAGAAAGTTTCAGAAGTTGTTGCACCCATATAAAGATAAGAAAAGTAAGCGAGTTTTTTTAGAGAAGATGCAAAGAATATATTCGGTCCAAAGTGAGTATATGGAGCCATATGTTGGGATTATTCGTTGGTATATAGATAAAAAATTAAGTCAGTCGTAACTTAGGAACTGTCCCAAAATAACTTCCCGATAGTCCGCAGGATTTTTCTTCGAGA
>CAOKJJ010000185.1 GCA_948468465.1 uncultured Eubacterium sp.
ATGCAGAATGCTTAGAGCTTCTTAACATTCTGGAGTAGGAGCCGAAATCCAGACCGCCGCCCCTCATCCAGCGTCCGGATAGCCAATAATTTTCAACATTCATTCCCCCCCGCCCCTCATCCAGCGTCCGCATAGCCAATAAATTTATAAATAATTTATATTCTATTTATAAAATCTTCACACTTTATTTGCAAAGAATTTGCAAAAACAGGTTGACAAAGAAAATAGGGAGTGTTATCTTAATCATATCAATATTAGCACTCTAATTCATCGAGTGCTAACAAAGAAAAATGTTTTAGCTGTCCATATAAAGATGCATAGAATACGTCAGCAGCTGAAACAGCAGTTTATGAAATAAAGTAAGAAAGGCTGTGAGTGTACTTTTTATGGAGGGACTTGATGAAAGAAAGACCAGGATCTTAAAAGCCATCATAAAAAATTACCTGGATACAGGTGAGCCGGTTGGTTCAAGAACGATCTCAAAGTACACGGATTTGCATTTGAGTTCTGCAACAATACGTAATGAGATGTCAGATTTGGAAGAATTAGGATATATTCTCCAGCCGCATACCTCAGCCGGGCGGATTCCATCCGATAAAGGCTATCGGTTTTATGTCGATAATCTGATTGCAGAAAAAAACCAGGAAATCAGCGATATGCAGAATTTAGTCATAGAGCATACCGAAAAGATGGAAAAGGTATTAAAAAAGGTCGCAAGGCTCTTGGCAAATAATACCGAATATGCTGCTGTCATTACCGGGCCGCAGTATCACCGCAGCAAATTAAAATTTATCCAGCTGTCGAGGGTGGATGCAGGCCAGCTGCTCTGCGTCATTGTACTGGAAGGAAACATTGTAAAAAATAAAATGCTGGGGTTAAATGAAGAACTGACGGATGAGCAGCTGTTAAAGCTGAATATTTTGCTGAATACGAGTTTGAACGGCTTGTCTATCGAACAGATTAATCTTGGCATGATATCCGCGTTAAAAGATCAGGCCGGCATTCACAGCAAGATCGTAGGAGATGTGCTGGATGCGGTAGCGGAAGCGATCGGGGAAGACGAAGACCTGCAGATTTATACGAGCGGAGCGACTAATATATTTAAATATCCGGAGCTTAGCAATTCTGAAAAAGCGAGTGAGTTTATTTCCGCTTTTGAAGAAAAACAGGCGCTTGCAAATATGATTACCGATAAACTGGGAGAAAAGGAACCGGGAACCGGCATACAGGTCTATATTGGGGATGAAAGCCCGATCAAAACAATGAAAGACTGCAGCGTTGTAACCGCGACTTATGATCTTGGCGATGGGGTAACCGGAACGATTGGCATTATAGGGCCAAAACGTATGGATTATGAAAGGGTGTTAAACAATCTCAAACATTTAAAAAAACAGCTGGATGGTATTTATCAGAAGGATGAAAAGCCGACAGGCGGTTAAAATAGAAAGGAGCAGGACGCGTGGAAACAAAAAAAGATCAGCAAATAGAAAAAGAAATAGAAATAGAAAAAGAAATAGAAATAGAAAACGATCAGCAAAATCATCAAATGGAAATAGATCAAATGGGAGAAGATATCCCGCAGGATGCACAGGCTAAGGATGCGGATGAAACAAAAAAAGATCAGGCCATGGAAGAGGCAGAATCGAAAGATGAAGCAGCAAAGGATGCACCGGCGGAGAATGCCGGACCGCAGGAGGATGCGGAAGGTGAAGACATCCAGGGGCAGGATGCGCCGGAAGGGGTGTCTGGCACTGGTCAGGCTGGTGAAAAAAAAGGATTTTTTAAGAAAAATAAGAAAAAAGATAAAAAAGATGAAAAAATCGAAGAGCTGACAGATCAAGTGAAGCGTCAGATGGCAGAATTTGACAATTTCCGCAAACGTACGGAAAAAGAAAAAACACAGATGTATGAAATCGGCGCAAAAAGCATTATAGAAAAAGTACTTCCGGTAGTAGATAACTTTGAAAGAGGTCTGGCAGCTGTACCGGAAGAAAATAAAGACGACGCGTTTGTAGATGGTATGAATAAGATTTACAAACAGCTGATGACAATGCTGGAAGAGGCGGATGTCAAGCCGATTGAAGCTGTCGGCAGGGAATTTGATCCGAATCTGCACAACGCTGTTATGCAGACAGAAAGCGAGGAATACGAATCCGGTATTGTAGCGCAGGAGCTTCAAAAAGGCTACACATACCGCGACAGCGTAGTAAGACACAGTATGGTAGCAGTAGTTAGTTAATCAAAATTTTTCATAGATATGCCTGCGGGCATCAAATTTTAGGAGGAATGAACAATGAGTAAAATCATAGGTATTGACCTTGGAACAACAAACAGCTGCGTAGCCGTTATGGAAGGTGGAAAGCCGACCGTTATTGCCAATCAGGAAGGAGCAAGAACAACACCTTCTATCGTAGCTTTTACAAAAACCGGCGAGCGTCTTGTTGGTGAGCCTGCGAAGCGTCAGGCAGTTACAAACGCGGAAAAGACGGTGATCTCCATTAAGAGAGATATGGGTACCGATCATGGCAGAACGATTGATGATAAAAAATATTCACCGCAGCAGATTTCCGCGATGATTTTACAGAAACTGAAAGCAGACGCTGAAAGTTATCTGGGAGAAAAAGTAACCGATGCGGTTATTACGGTTCCGGCTTATTTTAACGATGCGCAAAGACAGGCGACCAAAGACGCAGGCAAGATCGCGGGCCTGGAAGTAAAGCGTATTATCAACGAGCCGACAGCGGCTGCGCTTGCATATGGCCTGGACAATGAAAATGAGCAGAAGATCATGGTATACGACCTTGGCGGCGGTACGTTTGATGTGTCCATTATTGAAATCGGTGACGGCGTTATCGAAGTATTGTCCACCAACGGTGATACAAGACTGGGCGGCGACGACTTTGACCAGAAAGTAACGGACTGGATGATCGCAGAGTTTAAAAAAGCAGAGGGCGTAGATCTTTCGAATGACAAAATGGCTCTGCAGAGATTAAAAGAAGCGGCTGAAAAAGCAAAGAAGGAATTGTCTTCCGCAACGACGACGAATATCAACCTGCCGTTTATTACAGCTACCGCTGAGGGGCCGAAGCATTTTGATATGAATCTGACAAGGGCAAAATTCGACGAGCTGACAAGAGATCTGGTGGAACGTACAGCGATTCCGGTACAGAACGCGTTAAAGGATGCGGGACTTACAAACGGCGATATTACAAAAGTATTGCTCGTAGGCGGTTCCACACGTATCCCAGCAGTACAGGATAAGGTAAAACAGCTGACAGGCAAAGAGCCAAACAAGAGCCTGAATCCGGATGAATGTGTGGCAATCGGCGCTTCAATCCAGGGCGGCAAGCTGGCTGGTGATGCCGGTGCAGGTGAAATCCTTCTTTTGGACGTTACGCCATTATCCTTGTCTATCGAAACCATGGGCGGCGTTGCGACAAGGCTGATTGAGAGAAATACGACAATCCCGACAAAGAAGAGCCAGATTTTCTCTACAGCGGCAGATAATCAGACAGCGGTAGACATCAATGTTGTACAGGGTGAGAGACAGTTTGCGAGAGATAACAAGTCTCTTGGACAGTTCCGCTTAGACGGTATCCCGCCGGCACGCCGCGGTGTTCCGCAGATCGAAGTTACGTTTGATATAGACGCGAACGGCATTGTTAACGTATCGGCAAAAGACCTTGGCACAGGCAAGGAACAGCACATTACGATTACAGCCGGCTCCAATATGTCAGATGATGAAATCGACCGCGCAGTAAAAGAAGCGGCGGAATATGAAGCACAGGACCGCAAGCGCAAAGAAGCGATTGATGCAAGAAATGACGCGGATTCATTTGTATTCCAGACAGAAAAAGCTCTGGAAGAAGTAGGCGCAAGCCTGGATCCGGCTGACAAGTCAGCGGTAGGGGCGGACTTAAATGCATTAAAAGCACTGCTGGAGGCAAATCCACAGGCGGAAAACCTGACAGACGCGCAGGTAGATGAAATTAAGGCAGCGAAAGAAAAACTGACGGAAAGCGCACAGAAAGTATTCGCAAAGATGTATGAAAACGCACAGGCAGCACAAGGCGCAGGCGCTGGCCCGAATCCGTCTGATTTTGCAGGTGCAGCAGGCGGCGCAGACACAGGCGCGCCGGAAGATGATGTTGTGGATGCTGATTTTAAAGAAGTTTAATTTTTATATGATTTCATGTAGAACGATGTAATTTTTTGAGAACAAAGGTTGAAAGCAAATAGAACGGAAATAGAAATATTATTGTGCAGGCAGAGGAAAAGTTATGGCAGAGCAAAAAAGAGATTATTACGAGGTTCTAGGGGTAGCAAAGAATGCCGGGGATGCGGAAATTAAAAAAGCTTATCGTGTCCTTGCGAAGAAATACCATCCGGATATGAATCCTGGTGATAAAGAAGCGGAAAAGAAATTCAAAGAAGCTTCCGAAGCCTATGCGATCTTAAGCGATTCGGAAAAACGCAGACAGTACGACCAGTTTGGCCATGCGGCTTTTGAAGGCGGCGGCGGGGGAGCCGGCGGATTTGACTTCTCCGGGATGGATTTTGGCGACATTTTTGGTGATATTTTCGGCGACTTTTTCGGCGGCGGCAGCAGCAGACGAAGCAGCAACGGCCCGATGAAAGGAGCAAATGTACGTGCCAGCGTACGAATCACGTTTGAAGAAGCGGTTTTTGGATGCGAAAAGGAATTGGAACTGCAGTTAAAAGACGATTGTCCACAGTGCCATGGAAGCGGTGCGAAGCCTGGAACGAAACCTGAGACTTGTACAAAGTGCGGTGGCAAGGGTAAAGTAATGTTCACACAGCAGTCACTGTTTGGCATGGTTCAGAACGTACAGACTTGTCCGGATTGTCATGGTACCGGCAAAGTAGTAAAGGAAAAATGTCCGAATTGTCATGGCAACGGATTTGTATCCAATAAGAAAAAAATATCCGTCAGCATTCCTCCGGGAATTGACAACGGACAAAGCGTGCGTATCCGTGAAAAAGGAGAACCAGGCACAAACGGAGGGCCGAGAGGCGATTTACTTGTGGAAGTCATTATCACAAGTCATCCAATCTTCCAGCGGCAGGATATGAATATTTATTCCACGGCTCCGATCTCTTTTGCCCAGGCGGCGCTTGGCGGAGAGATCCGGATCAGTACGATCGACGGAGATGTATTGTATAACGTAAAACCAGGGACACAGACAGATACGAGAATCAGGTTAAAAGGCAAGGGAGTGCCGTCCCTTCGGAATAAAAATATCCGTGGTGACCAATATGTTACGCTTGTAGTACAAGTGCCGACCAGTCTGAATGCGGAAGCAAAGGAAGCGCTGCGTAAATTTGACGAATTGAACGGCAATTCCTTAAAAGGCGGTCAGGCTGACACATCTGCGGGAAGCGGAAAAAAGAACGGACGTAAAACGTTCATGGATAAAGTAAAAGATGTGTTTGATGATATTTAAAATATACCGGGTACGAGAAGCTATTTATGTGCCATAAGAAACAGAGTAACGGCGGGGAATTCCTGCCGTTATTTTCATTTTTTGTAACAGTTCAGATAACCCTTGAACTGCTGCCATTTTTTGCCATTGCGTACAGAAAAACGGGGACAGAAGGGTAGGCTCGTTGTGAAATATGTAGAAAAATTAATTTTCGCACCAGAAACACTTGTATTTTGATCCAATATTAGCGAAAATAAAAAGCATAGTCTTAATTACAGTTCAGCCTCAGGCAGAAACAGGAGAGGGAATGGAATGACAAAACAGGTACCAGGAGTTCGTTCAGGCAATGGAGGCTTTGCGCAAAAAAAACCGGAATTTTTAAATGCGGAACGTCAAAAGGCAGAGGCCAGAAAAACGGAACTGCAAAAGCAGGCATCCGAAAGGATCATACAAAAGCAGCATGAATTTGAAATGTGGCGCAAGCAGGAAACGGAACGTTTGGAAACCGGGAAGCAGAATTTACGCAGGCAGACACGCCAGATGGAACAGGAACGGATCCAGTTGAATATTGAAAAAGCGCATTTTTACCGCCAGCAGGAGTTTCAGGAGACAAAAAAGAAGCATGAAGAACATTTGCTGGAGATGAAGCGGCAGATTTTAGAAGGAGAGCTGTACAAGCTGGCAGAAGAAAAAAAGCAGTTTGAGCAGAAAAAGAGCTTTTACGATCAGGTAGAAGCGTATCAGAAAGAGGATATCCGCATAAAGCCTGCTTCGATACACGGTACGATGTTCTTCGCGGGAGTCAACAGCCAGAGCTCTTTAAAAAAGAGATATAAAGATCTGTTAAAGATCTACCATCCGGACAATAAATGCGGGGATACGGACGCGATTCAGGAAATTAACCGCGAATACCAGCGGCTGATGGCAAAGCTGCAGGGATAAGGATAACAAAGAAAGGTCAAAATGCTATGAAATGGGATAAATATACGATTACTACAACGACCGCGGCGGAGGATGTGATCAGCGCCCTGCTGGACGAACTCGGCATTGAAGGCGTGGAGATCGAAAATCATGTACCGTTGTCAGCAGAGGAAGCAGGCGGCATGTTCATAGATTTTCCGCTGGAGCTGCCGCCGGATGACGGGACGAGCAAGGTAAGCTTTTATCTGGATGCTGCACAGGATCATGCAGAACTGCTTGCAAAAGTGCGGGAAGCGTTGGAACAGGAAAAACAATATCTGGATATCGGGCCGGCCGCGATTACAAAAGCGCAGACAGAAGATGCTGACTGGATGAACAACTGGAAGCAGTTTTTCAAATCTTTTACGATCGGCAATATTTTCATCAAGCCTACCTGGGAACCATTAATGGCGGAAGACAAAGATAAGATTCTTATAGAGATTGACCCTGGCATTTCTTTTGGAACCGGCAAGCATGAAACGACGCAGCTATGCATCCGCCAGATGCAAAAATATATGGAACCAAAACAGGCAGACAGACTGCGTGTGCTTGACGTCGGCTGCGGCAGCGGAATATTGTCAATCGCAGCGCTAAAGCTCGGCGCGGCACATGTTACAGGCATTGACATTGATGAAAACTGCATGATTTCCTCAACGGAAAATATGCGCGTGAATCATCTGGACGATGCTTGCTGGCATTTTTACTGCGGCAATCTTATCGAAGATGAAAAGATACAGCAAAAGGAAGGAAGAGGCGAATATGACCTTGTGACAGCCAATATTTTGGCTGATGTGATTATTCCAATGGCACCGCAATTATTCAAATGCCTCAGACAGGGAGGCATTTTGATCACCTCAGGCATTATAGATTTTAAAGAACAGGAAGTTCATAAAGCGTTGGAACAAGCAGGCTTTGAGGTGCTGGAGACGAATGTTGACGGCGAATGGGTGAACATTACAGCAAAAAAATAGAAAGGCAGCGCATCGTGTATCAGTTTTTTGTAAAAGAAGAGCAGGTTGGAAAAGATTTTATTACGATTACAGGCCCGGATGTCAATCATATAAAAAATGTATTACGGATGAAGCCAGGAGAAGTCGTACGTGTCAGCAGCACAGGCGGAAAAGACTACAGCTGCAGCGTTTTGGAGCTGACAGATACCTTTGTCCAGCTGGATATTATAGACGCAGGCATCGCAGGTACAGAGCTGCCTAATAAGATTTTTTTATTTCAGGCGTTGCCAAAAGGCGACCGTATGGAAACTGTCATTCAAAAGGCAGTGGAACTGGGTGTGTATGAGCTGATTCCGGTTTCCATGAAGTACTGTGTCGTAAAACTGGACGAACGGAAAGCACAGGCAAAAGTAAAACGCTGGCAGGCCATCGCCGAGAGTGCGGCAAAACAATCCAAACGCAGCCGGATTCCGGCAGTGCATCCTGTTATGAACTTCCAGGAGGCAGCCGCTTACGCAATGCAGTGCGACTGCCGCCTGGTGCCGTATGAAAACGAACGGGGCATGCAGGAGACCATAGAGGCATTCCGCTCAATCAAAACAGGAGAAAGCATCAGCGTTATGATCGGACCAGAAGGCGGATTTGCGCCCGAGGAGATTGACCTGCTAAAAGGCCATATGCATATCCTTTCACTGGGAAAGAGGATTCTCAGGACAGATACGGCGGCAGTTACGATGCTCTCCGCGCTGATGCTGCATCTGGAAATGATGGAAACAAAATCCATGAAAACTGCAATCCAATGACAGGAGTAAAATTATGGAAGCATATTTAGATCAGTCCGCGACAACGAGATGCTCTAAAAGGGTGCAGGAAATCGTCCTAAAGATGATGGACATTTCCTACGGCAATCCTTCCTCTATGCATAAAAAAGGCATGGAAGCGGAATGCTTTGTGAAAGAAGCCGCGCAGAGCATAGCCAAAACGCTGAAGGTATCAGAAAAAGAGATCCTATTTACTTCCGGCGGCACAGAGTCCAACAATTTGGCATTGATGGGAACCGCAATGGCATACAGACGAGCCGGAAACCGTTTGATTACGACACAGATCGAGCATCCGTCTGTATTAAATACCATGAAGCATTTGCAGGAACAGGGATTTGAAGTTATTTACCTGCCCGTGAACAAAGACGGCGTCATCTTGCTGCAGGCGCTGGAAGAAGCTGTCAACGATAAAACGGTACTTGTTTCTATCATGCAGGTAAACAATGAGATCGGTTCAGTGCAGCCAATTGCAGAAGCAACAAAGATCATCCATGAAAAAAATCCGAACACGCTGTTACATGTAGACGCGGTACAGTCCTATGGAAAAATGCAGATCCGCCCGAAAAAACTTGGAATAGACCTGCTTTCTGTCAGCGGACATAAAATACATGGGCCAAAAGGAATCGGATTTTTGTATCGGAAGGACAAGACAAAAATAAATCCGTTGTTTTACGGCGGCGGCCAACAGTCCGGCCTTCGTTCCGGAACGCTGAATGTACCAGGCATCGCAGGAATCGGACAGGCGGCGGCACAGGCTTATGAAGACCTGGAACAAAAAACAGCACATTTGTGGGAATTAAAAAACCGCCTGCTTGCACACACGGCAAAGATAGACGGGATTGTCATCAACGGCTCGTCAGGCCCTGACAGCGCGCCTCATATCGTAAACCTCTCTATACCAGGCGTCCGCAGCGAAGTTATGCTGCATGCACTGGAAGAATACGGCGTGTACGTGTCCGCAGGCTCCGCCTGTGCATCCCATCACCACGAACCGTCCCACACATTGAAGGCGATAGGCTTAGAGCCGGCTCTGGCACAATCCGCGCTTCGCTTCAGCTTTAGCAGCACCACCAGGCTCCAGGAGATTGATTACGCGGCGGAAAAGCTGGCGGAACTTGTGCCAAAGCTGCGCAGATATGTACGGCATTAGATTGCTTTCGGAACTTAGTGCTGCGGGATTTTATTGGCTATCCGGACGCCGGGTGAGGGGGAACTGGCCTGGCTTGCGGCTCCTACTCCAGAATGTTAAGAATCTCTAAGCATTCTGCATTTACTCTGTGGCCCCGTCCGGTCGCGTCGCGTAATCCGCCCCTGGCTTACAGCCAGTGGCTA
>CAOKJJ010000186.1 GCA_948468465.1 uncultured Eubacterium sp.
TAGGAGCCGAAATCCAGGCCCCGCCCCTCATCCAGCGTCCGGATAGCCATCCCCCCCAAAAAAAAGAAAATCATTTTTAAGTACCTAAGGAAAGCACGCAAATGAACGCAATGCGCATACAGAGAGGAGCAGTCAGACAATGGGAAAACAGAAAAAAGAAAAACGCAAGCGCCAGTCTGTACTGGGGCAGGTTAAAAAATCACACGAAAAGCTGGGAGGGTCAAATGGCAAATATGCTTTTGAGCTGATCGGAGCATTTTTTTGTGACTTTTTTTATTATGTGTGGCATATTTTAAAATGGTTTGTACTGACTGGATTAATTTTAACAGCGGCAGTATCCCTCGTGTTATTTGTGAAATACGGGGATGATTACCGCTCTTTTGCAAAAGAAGCCGATGAAATTGTGGACAACAGCAAGGCGGAAGATTTCCGTATGGATGAGATTACGTATATCTACGGGGCGGACGGCAGGCAGATCGCGGAGCTGTCGTCAGGAAACGGAAAATCCAGCTATTTAAAATATGAAGAAATCCCAAAGCATGCGGTCAATGCGTTTATCGCGATTGAAGACCGCAGCTATTGGAGAAACATCGGGATCGATCTGAAAGGGATTATACGTGTGGCGCTGGATTTTGTGATGTCCAGAGGGGATAATATGGCAGGTGCCAGTACGATTACGCAGCAGCTGTCACGTACCGTATATCTGACCAGAGAGCGTTCGATCATACGTAAAATCAAAGAAATGATGGTGTCTATCCGGCTGACGCGCAAATACAGCAAACAGGAAATTATGGAATTTTATATCAATACGGCGTGTTTCAGCAACGGCATCTATGGACTGGAAGCAGCGGCAAAGGCGTATTTTGGACAGAGCGCTTCGCAGCTGTCCTTGTCGCAGCTGGCCTATCTGTGCGCGATTCCAAACCGTCCGGAATATTTTAATCCATATAAGCATCCAAAACGGGCAGTGGAGCGCCGCGATAAGATTTTAAAAGATATGTATCACGAAGGGTATATTTCAGAGAACGCATATGAGCAGGCATGCCAGGAAAAGATGAAAATCGAAAAGCAGGAGTCGGAGTTCAATAATTACGAAACGACATATGCCATCTACTGTGCGGTGGAATATTTAATGAAGCTGCATGGATTTGAGTTCCGCTATCATTTTGATGATGAAGCGGATTATAAGGCGTATCAGGAATCTTATGAGGCGGCGTATAATCTGGAAAAGACCAATTTGTATGCAAAAGGCTATACGGTGACGACAAGCCTTCGTCCGGACGCACAGCTTGCCGTTCAGCAGGCGCTGGATAATAATCTTGCATTTGCGACGCAGACAGATCCTGAAACGAATGTGTACGAACTGCAGGGTGCGGTGACAGCGATTGACAATATGACCGGCAAAGTCATTGCACTGGCAGGCGGACGTTCACAGGAAAATTTAAAAAATGTATACAGCTTAAACCGTGCGTTTCAAAGCTACCGCCAGCCGGGCAGTTCATTTAAGCCTTTGGCGGTCTATACACCGGCGCTGATGTTTGGGTATACGCCGGAGACGACGGTATATGATATAGATGTAAAGACAGCGCAGCAGCCAGGCGTGGATATTTCCAGTCTCAGAGGAAATGCGATGTCTTTGCGCAATGCGGTGGAGCAGAGCAAAAATGGTGTGGCATATTCGGTGTTTTATGATATCAAACCGTCTTATGGACTGGATTTTATTACGGATATGAAGTTTGATAAGATCGTGCCGCAGGATTATACGCTGTCGGCTGCCCTGGGCGGACTGACTTATGGCGCTACGACCGTACAGATGGCAGGCGGATACTGCACGCTTGTCAGCCAGGGGGAATATCGGGATCCATCCTGTCTTGTGTCCTTAAAGGACAGTAATGGCAAAGAACTTTATAAAGAAGAAAAACCAAAGCAGGTATATGAGGCGCAGGCGGCTTCTGTGATGATTGATATTTTAAAAGGAGTACTGACCAACGGTACGGCAAAGAGCATGAAATGGAGTGAATCGTCTGCGCTTCCGGCTGCGGGCAAGACCGGTACGACCAACGGAAGCAAAGACGGATGGTTCTGCGGAGTGACTCCGTATTATACGATCGCAGTCTGGGTCGGCTATGATACGCCGAAAACGCTGGACAGCCTGTATGGCGGGACATATCCGGCAGGCGTATGGAAGGATGCGATGCTGTATTTAACACAAGGCACGGGGATTATAGATTTTAACTGAAGCTTGCGTAACTGATGCTTGCGTATCCTGCCAATTTGTGGCAAAATAGAGAAACAGCCTTTAATAGCTGCAAAATAAGATCTTATGGGAGGTAATCAAATGTATATAACGTGTTTAGACCTTGAAGGTGTGCTTGTTCCGGAGATATGGATCGCATTTGCAAATGCAACCGGCATTCAGGAACTGGAAAAGACAACAAGAGATGAACCAGATTATGACAAGCTGATGCAGGGGCGTTTGAAAATTTTGAAAGATCATGGCCTGGGACTGAAAGAGATTCAGGATACAATCGCAAAAATTGAACCGCTGGCAGGCGCAAAGGAGTTTTTGGATGAACTTCGGTCTATGATGCAGGTTGTCATTATCAGTGATACGTTCGAACAGTTTGCAAAGCCGTTAATGCAGAAGCTTGGATGGCCGACAATTTTTTGCAACAGCCTGATCGTCGGGCAGGACGGAATGATTAACGGATATCAAATGCGGGTGGAAAATTCCAAATACACAACCGTAAAAGCGCTGCAGTCTATTGGTTATGATACGATTGCCAGTGGAGACAGCTTCAATGATCTTGGCATGATCAAAGCAAGTAAAGCCGGATTTTTATTTAAGAGCACAGATCAGATCAAAGCGGACCATCCGGATCTGGCGGCTTATGAGACCTACGAGGAACTGCTTGGAGCAATCCGCGCGGTGATACAGGAATGAGAGGCGGTTTTGCGAAGCAGTAACAAAAATCTGAGAAAACAGAAAGGGAGTGATTACAGTTGCTGAAAACATTGGCTTCTTATATTAAAGAATTTAAAAGAGACTCTCTGATGACACCGGTATATATGATTTTTGAGGTTATTATGGAAATGATCATTCCGCTTCTGATGGCGTCCATTATTGATGACGGAGTGGAAAAAGGTGATATCAATCATATTTATCTGATGGGGGCATGGATGATTGTTGCCGCGTTTGCCGGACTGATGGCAGGTGTGATGGGAGGCAAATACGGCGCAAGGGCTTCGGCCGGGTTTGCGAAAAATCTGCGTGAAGGGATGTTTGTAAACATCCAGGGATATTCGTTTGAGAATATCGACAAATATTCCACAGCCGGTCTTGTAACAAGACTGACGACAGATGTGACAAATCTGCAGAACGCGTATCAGATGATACTGCGTATGTGTGTGCGGGCGCCGTTTTCGCTCATTATCGCGATGGTCATGTCGTTTTTCATTTCCGTGAGATTAGCAAGGATTTATCTGGTGGCGGTCATTGTGCTTGGTGTATTTTTGGCGGTCATTACGGTCAACGCATATAAATATTTCAGCGCCGTATTTGAAAAATACGATGATTTGAATGCCAGCGTGCAGGAAAATATTGCGGCCATCCGTGTTGTCAAAGCATATGTCAGGGAAGACTATGAGATCAGCAAATTTCAAAAAGCGTGCGGCAATCTTTATCTGATGTTCGTAAAGGCGGAAAGTATCGTGACTTATAATGCGCCTGCGATGATGATTACGGTATTCAGCTGTATTTTAGGCATCAGCTGGTTCGGTGCAAAAATCATTGTATCTACCAATGCGACAGAACTTCAGACCGGAGATTTGATGAGCCTGCTTGCTTACTGTATGAATATTTTAATGAGCCTGATGATGTTGTCCATGGCATTTGTTATGATTACGATGAGTTCGGCAAGCGCGAAGCGTATCGCGGAAGTGCTGAATGAAAAAAGCACGCTGCAGAATCCGCCGCAGCCGGATTTTCATGTGCCGGATGGAAGCATTCAGTTTGAACATGTGGATTTTTGTTATCGAAGAGGTTCAACGCAGCATGACGCGGATGCGCAGGAGGAAGACAGAGGACTTGTGTTATCGGACATTAATCTGGATATTCATGCCGGAGAGACGATCGGCATTATCGGCGGTACCGGAAGCTCCAAATCCAGCCTTGTCAATCTGATCAGCCGTCTGTATGACGTGACGTCAGGCTGTGTCAGGGTAGGCGGCAAGGACGTCAGAAGCTATGATATCGAAACACTGCGTAATGAAGTGTCGGTTGTGCTGCAGAAAAATGTGCTGTTTTCGGGTACGATTTATGACAATCTGCGCTGGGGCGATGAGAATGCCAGCGAGGAAGAATGCAAACGTGCCTGCCGTCTTGCCTGTGCGGATGAATTTATCGAAGCGATGCCGGATGGATATAATACTTATATCGAGCAGGGCGGCACGAATGTATCCGGCGGGCAAAAACAGCGTCTTTGCATTGCGAGGGCATTATTAAAGAAACCGAAAATACTCATTTTAGACGATTCTACAAGCGCGGTAGACACAGCTACGGATGCAAAGATCCGCAGGGCGTTTGCGCAGGAGATTCCGGGAACGACAAAGCTGATTATCGCGCAGCGTATTTCTTCCGTACAGCAGGCGGACCGGATTATCGTACTGGAGCATGGGCAGGTCAATGGGTTTGGAACACATGAACAGCTGCTTAAAAATAATGAGATTTACCGCGAGGTTTATGAATCGCAGACTGGCGGAGGCGGAGATTTTGACGAACACGGAGGTGATCATTGATGGCTGAAAAAGCAAAACCTGTACATGGGCCAGGCGGACATGGAAGACCTGGCAGAGGAAAAGGGCCGCATGTGGAACATCCGGGGAAAATTATGCGAAGGCTGATGGCGTACGTGATGCGCAAATACGCGTTTGCGGTGATTGTAGTAATGCTTTGTATTATATATACGGCATTTGCGTCTGTGCAGGGAACTCTGTTTATGCAGGAATTGATAGATGGTTATATTTTGCCGCTTTTAAAAAGTGAATCTCCGGATTTCAGCAGCCTGCTGCAGGCGATTATCCGTGTCGGCACCTTTTACGCCATTGCAGTTGTAGCCAGTTATGCGCAGGCAAAGATTATGATTTATGTCAGCCAGGGAACGCTGAGGGATTTGAGGAATGATCTGTTTTCGCATATGGAGAAGCTGCCGATCCGGTATTTTGATACGCACGTGCACGGCGATATTATGTCTGTGTATACAAATGACATCGACACGCTGCGCCAAATGATCAGCCAGAGTATTCCGCAGTTGTTTAACAGTGTCATTTCCATTATCAGTGTACTGGGAAGCATGATTTATTTAAGCCTGTCGTTAACAGCCATTACGCTGTTTATGGTCGCGGTGATGCTGTTTATGACAAAACGGCTGGCAGGGCTGAGCAGCAAGTATTTCCTTGCACAGCAGCAGGATTTGGGAAAAGTAAACGGCTATATTGAAGAAATGATGGAAGGCCAGAAGGTGGTCAAGGTATTCTGTCATGAGGAAATGTCGATCAAAGAATTTAAGGAACGAAATGACCAGCTGTTTGAAAGCGCATACCAGGCAAACCGTTTTGCGAATATTTTAATGCCGGTCAATGCACAGCTTGGCAACGTGAGCTACGTTTTCTGCTCGATTGCGGGAGGTATATTAGCGATGAACGGGATCGGAGGCTTTTCCATCGGCAAGCTGGCGAGTTTTCTGACGTTTAACAGAAACTTCAATCAGCCGATCAATCAGGTCAGCATGCAGTTAAACGCGGTTGTCATGGCGATCGCGGGAGCAGAGCGTATATTTAAGCTGTTAGATGAACCGGTAGAAACAGATGAAGGCTATGTCACGCTTGTAAATGCGGTGAAAGAACATGGAAAGCTTGCGGAGGCGCCGGGAGGAATGCGTACCGGACTGTGGGCATGGAAGCATCCGCATCAGCAGGAAGGTACGGTAACGTACACCGAGCTGACGGGCGATGTTGTGTTTGATGACGTGGACTTTGGCTATGTACCGGAAAAAATCGTGCTTCACAATGTAGATCTGTACGCGACGCCAGGCCAGAAGATCGCGTTTGTCGGCTCCACAGGGGCTGGAAAGACAACGATTACCAATCTGATTAACCGTTTTTATGACATTCAGGATGGAAAAATCCGCTACGACGGCATCAACATTAATAAAATAAAAAAAGACGACCTGCGCCATTCGCTTGGCATTGTACTGCAGGATACGCATTTATTTACAGCAACCGTCATGGAGAATATCCGTTATGGCAAGCTGGACGCCACGGACACAGAAGTAATGGCAGCCGCGAAGCTGGCAAACGCAGACAGCTTTATCAGGCATTTGCCGGATGGTTATCAGACGATGCTGACCGGAGATGGGGCGAACCTCAGCCAGGGGCAGCGACAGCTACTGGCGATCGCCCGTGCAGCGATTGCGGACCCTCCGGTGCTTATTTTAGATGAAGCGACAAGCTCAATTGATACGCGGACAGAGAAAATCGTCCAGGATGGCATGGATAAGCTGATGAAAGGGAGGACGACGTTTGTGATTGCACATCGTCTGTCAACCGTACGCAACAGCGACTGCATTATTGTACTGGAGCAGGGGCGTGTTATTGAACGCGGCAATCATGAAAAGCTGATGGAAGAACGCGGCAAATATTACCAGCTGTATACCGGCAACATTGCGTCAACGTAGATAGAGAATTTTGTTATATTTATATTTAAAATTACATTCATATTTTGATATAATATAAATTTATAATTAAATTATATTTTCAATACCGAAAAGAAAGGAGGCGTCGTATATGTCGGTGGAAGCATATAAGACAGCCAATAAACTGGCGCAGAAAGCATACCGCACAGCAAGGAACAGAGGCGAATATCCGTATTTGAGCGCACTGGATGATTTCCTTCCCTATGAGCGTACCGCGGGGGAAAAATATATCGGTGTCATTGAAATTCCTCTGCATTTAGTTGCAGGTACAAAGACGGCTGGCAGGCAGAATTCATTTGCCAACAATTTTATGCCATTATTGGATGTTGAGACGGAGTTTGCTTACAAGTGGTCGGATCTGTACGATTCACAATTAGAGGAAGGAATCAGGGATCCGATCGTGGCATATGAATATATGCACCGTTTTTACGTGATGGAAGGCAATAAGCGCGTCAGCGTGCTGAAAAGTCTGAATGCGGTAAAAATCAGTGCAAAAGTAACAAGAATCATTCCCAAAAAGACAGAAGATCTGGAAAATAAAATTTACTTTGAATTTATGGACTTTTATGATGACGCCAAAATATATGATATCTGGTTTTCCAAAGAAGGGTCTTATGAAAAGCTGTATCAAATATACGGCTACAAGCCAGGCGAAGCATGGAGCGAAGACAGCAGGACCGCCCTGCGCAGTGAATTTTTGAGTTTCCGCAAGATTTATAAGGCAAAAGGCGGCGACAAGATCCATATTACATCCGGAGACGCATTTTTAGCTTACATTGAGATCTTTCCGGCATGGCAGCTGCAGTCAGGCAGCGAGGAGGAAATTAAAAAGAATCTGGAAAAAATGTGGGATGAGTTCGTGACGCTGGCGCAGAATGATTCCATGAAAATTGTTTTGGAACCACATCAAAAGGAAAAACCTGCAGCCGGACGTGCTATTTTAAATCGTATTTTAAGTGATACGCCTAAGCAGCTGAAAATCGCGTTTATTTTTGAAAAGTCTGTGGTAAATTCCGCATGGAACTATGCGCACGAGATGGGCAGAATCCACTTAGAGCAGGTGTTTGGAACACGCGTCAAGACCTCTATTTATGAACACGCAGAATTTACGAACAATTCAGAAGATATCATAGAGGCGGCGATCGAAGACGGCAATCAGATTATTTTTACGGTTCCGGCACAGCTTGCAAGCGCAAGTGTGAAAGCGGCAGTCAAACATCCGGAAATCAAAATACTGAACTGCTCGACAAATTCCAAATCGCAGTCAATTCGTACGTATTACTGCCGTATGTACGAAAGCAAGTTTTTACTGGGCGTGATAGCAGGTGCATTATCCGAAACAAATGACATCGGATATATGGCGGATTATCCGATCTACAGTACCATTGCAAATATCAACGCATTTGCGCTTGGCGCCCAGATGGTGAATCCGCGTGTGAAAGTGCATCTGCGCTGGAGTTCCCTGAAAATACAGCAGCAGGACTGGCCGGAAGACATCCACATTATTTTTGATAAAGATATGATCAATCCGAAGTATCCGACGAGAAAATACGGCCTGTACCGGCAGCTTGCAGACGGACAGATTGAAAATATCGCGACTTCAATCTGTCATTGGGGAAAAGTATATGAGCTGATTATCCGAAGCATTCTTGAAAAAACATGGAAAGAAGAGGTAGAGAAAAATAAAAATCGCGCGTTAAATTACTGGTGGGGTATATCTTCAGGCGTACTGGAAATCGTATGCTCGCAAAAGCTGCCATACGGCACGAAAATCCTGGTTGATTTGTTAACAGAACTGATACGGCGCAAAGAGTTCAGCCCGTTCCAGTTTACCTGGACAAAACAGGACGGAACAGTGACCAACGAGGCAGGAAAGCGTTTGGAGCCGGAAGAAATCTTCAAGATGAACTATCTGGCAAGTAATATAGAAGGAGGAATTCCTCAGCTGGACGAATTAAAAGAAGAAGTCAAAGAATTCGTCCGGCTGCAGGGGGGATTCTGATGAAAATATTACTGCTGGCAGATGTAGAATGTAAAGCGTTGTGGGATTTTTACCGAAAAGAAGAGCTGGAAGGGATTGACCTGATCCTTTCCTGCGGAGATTTGAATGCGGAATATTTGTCTTTTCTGGCTACGATGTCATCCTGTCCGGTACTTTACGTACATGGAAATCATGACGCAAAATATAGTGTCAGAGCTCCGGAAGGCTGCATATGTATCGACGATAGGATATACGATTATAACGGACTGCGTATACTGGGGCTGGGAGGATCCATGCGGTATAAAAATGATGACTGGCAGTTCACCGAAGCGGAAATGCGCAAAAGAGTCAAAAAAATGCGGTTTCCGCTATGGAGGAGCAAAGGATTTGATGTGCTTCTGACGCATGCGCCTGCAAAGGGACTGCACGACGGCGAAGACCTGCCGCACCATGGATTCCACATTTTTAATGAACTGATGGACAAGTACGAACCGGATTATTTTATCCATGGACATGTGCATATGAATTATGGACGGGGACATGTACGGGAAGATGAACGCGGCAAAACACGCGTCATTAACGCATTCGAAAGATATGTCATAGAAATACCGGACAAATGAAATATAAAGAAACAGCAGCTTATTGGCTGGTGTTTCTTTTTTGGGTGGCTAAGCGGACGCCGGGTGAGGGGGAACTGGCCTGGCTTGCGGCTCCTATTCCAGAATGT
>CAOKJJ010000187.1 GCA_948468465.1 uncultured Eubacterium sp.
TCCGGGCACATTCAGGTTTTTCATCCTGTTTTGACCTTTTCCGCATACAGCGTTTCCCTTTTTTCCTCATGATTATCCAGTTTCCGCCAGACGTTTTCACTGATCCGTCGATAAATTTTTGTTCCCCTGTCCCGCTAAAAAACAATTTATAAATTCCGGCCTGCAAGAATGTCTCCAAAAAGCAGCGAAAAGGAGGCGCCCTCAGCTGGCAGTTATCCGCATATACCAGCAAAAAACGACAGCCAGAAAAGCCGGGCAGTCTTTCGGACTGCCCGGCCTTCCATACCTGTTTTTTTCTGTTTCTATGATAAAAAGAAATGTTATCCATGCGCCTCCTCCAGACAGCACAAATAACATTTCCGTATATTATGCAATACATCTTAACAGCCCCACGCCCTGGATATGGCATGCAGCGAAGGCATACCCATACTGCCGTTTTCTTTCTTGTTTCCTTAATAATCTGCTTATCTGTGGTTCCTGAAATTTCGAAAGCAGTAAATTCCCGTCCCGCGTCTGCATGGCTGGGCTGGTCCACGCAGCCTGCTTTTTCTGCGGCGGTTTTGTGCCGCCCTTGTGCCGCCTGTTTTTCCGTCTTCCTTTTCCACCATAAGGAGCGTCCTGTCCCTGCCGGAATACGCGTTTTTTTGGAGCTGCCATAAATGTCCTCAGCCGGCCTGCGCTTCCCAAGGCAGAAAATCTCTCTGCTTTCTAAAAAATGATTCCTGCCGCTGATTTTTCACAGAAAGCATCAGGCAGAATGCCGGATTGATATTCCACCGGAACATGACAGGCTGCAGAACGCTATAGCACCGCAGCATACTGTCCCACCGGCTCATACAATTATGCATCTGTTTTGTTTTTTAAATAGTTGGTTTTGGTAAACTTTATGTATCTTATTGGCACCCATTGTCCGAATTGCTGAAGAAACGTCTCCATTTCTATTCATCACACAAACCACATCATGAAAAGAATCTATAACATATGACACAAGCACTAAATTCTGAACGCCGCTGTCAGATATGCACATCTTCGTATCTTTCGCCACATAAATAAAGCCATGGAATCTCTGTCTTTTTATTGATTCAAATAATTCCTGGCATGACATTCCACCGCCGTTTATTTGAACACCGGCATATTGTTCCGGATTGTTCAGCGCATGCACCATTAAAAATATATCCCGATTAATCATCTCTCTTCTTTGTTCAACTGTCAGATCGCTCTCTGTATCATTTGAACCGCCCGCATGGATAACAAAAACATGATCATTGCGGAATAAAACAGCAAATCCGCACCCCGACAGCGAACCGCTTGCAATCAAAGTTCTTGCTTCGCCAGTCTGAATAATTTCTATGCCAACTGCCCCTGCATTTTGTGGATTTGAGACACAGTAATGATTCATATAAGTATCGTCTTGATATTTGAATCCTCCGCTATAATTTTTACAGTTTGTATGAATTGATTGTACGTATTGTCCAAGATCAGTACGATTTAAAACATTCGGATTCGATCTGTTGATACAACAATACTTTGTATAATTTTTTTCTAGCACTGTTTCTACATCTTTTTGCCCAATCGAATAATGACTGCAAATATTTTCATACATTTTTTGCTCTATCTCCCCTGCTGCCAGAGAAGGCGTAATATCTACTACCATTTGCCCTGCTCCTCCCTTATCGGTGCTCTTACCGTCGTTACCGCTATACAGTCATCGCTGTTCCTGCGCCGTGTCTCCAGTTCCCGCAGCTTTTCCCCATACGTTTTCAATGAATCAATAATCCCCTCGAAATACGCCGACCCGGACAGGCTCTCATACTTGCTGGACTTATCCTTTGCCGGCAGCTCCTGGAACCAGCCTAGGATCTGCGGCCCTGGTATCCGCATTACAAACTGCGACTCATTATTCTCCAGATTATGCAGCCCACAGAAACTCTCCTTTGCCCCTCCGCCAGAGAGGCGGAAGCCCATAAAGCTTGCAGATGAGCTGAATGCCGCCTTTTTGAATCTTTCATAGTCATCCTGGCTGACGCTGGCCATTTTCGCCCGCATCACCACGTCCTTTACGACCAGGAATGACATCGGGACTGCCGGGAGAAGGTATGTGCCATTGTCAGGCGCGCATACGAGCTTGCTGGCAACGCTGAACCGGCCGTTTTCAATGCCCTCATTTGTCCTGTACTCTTTCAGTATCCCTTCTGCCGAAAGCCCCGCGCCCCCGGATATTGTCTCCTTCAGGCGGCGGTAGGACGGCGTCAGGTCCAGGATTCCCGCGTCAAACCAGCCGCCCCGGTCGATAGTGACTTTCGTGGCCCTCATGCCGATGGTGAAGTCGCTGGACAGGAAAGACTTCATGAAGCTGGTTTCAGACAGGGAATACTCCCCCTCCGCATGGACGCTGGACAAAAACCGGCACATGGAACTCTTGACAGAGGTGAAAAAGCTGTCAGAATCCTCCCGCATCCTGTTCTCCACCTGGCTGCGTCCAAAGACGATATCCATAAATTCACTGTCTTCATTGTACCTGTTACCCGGAAGCAGGGTGTCGGCGGATATGCTGTCTTCCGTGTGTACGGCGCCGCTGGCAACAACAACCTGCAGCTCTGCCACTTCCCTGGAAATGATTGCAATCCGTTCCTTTAAGATTTCAATCTGATCGCTGTAGTCATTGGTCTGCGCCCTGGCATACTGCAGCTCTGCATCTAGCAGTTCATTGTATGTCGAAAAATAATCCAGGTTTTCGGCATAGAAGTCATACATCATTTTCCCGAGCTTTTTCGCCGTCTGGGCATCCAGTCCGAGTGCGCTAAGGAGGTTTCCGTCCATTTTCGCGATGCTTTCGACCAGGCTTTCCTCCCCGCCTGCCACAAGCGCTGCAATATCCCCGTTGGAAGCAATCTCGCATATAAGCTTCACGGCTTCCACCATATTGTCTGCAAAGCCCTTGAAAGCTGCCGCCTCTGACTGGTCAAGCTGCTTTTTCAGAGCCGCAAGCTGTGCCTCCATGTCTTTCAGCCCGTCCACATCCGCCTGGTTTAAAAGCAGCACACGCAGCTCTGCCTCCAGCGAGGAAAGGACACTCCTTTTTGCCTGGTACTGCTCTGCAAGGTACTGGCGGTCAAGCGTCATGTCCTTCGGGCTGAAATTAGGGGACAGGGAGCGGAACCAGCTGCTTGGCTGGAGCTGCACCGGAAGCACCTCCATGCTCGCGTCAAGCGACCGGCGGACGGAACTGCGCCTGTTGGCCTTGGCTTTTGCAAGGCGCTCCGCCGGCGACTGCACGTCCAGGAACCCCAGGATTGTCAGCACTTCATGGTAAAACCCGCGGATTACCGCATCCTGAAAGAGGTTTTCCAATGCCTGGTCCTTTGTCCATGAAGTTGTAGCCAGCCATTTTGCATAACCGTCCAGGTCGCCGCTGCTGCTTGCCTTTACATGCTCGTCTATTTTTTCCTGATCCCAGTTATATTTCTGCTTTAGATACCGCATGTACATCCGCTGGCAGAATTCAATCCGCGAGCAGGTGACCTCCTCACCGTCAATCTCATCCGTGATTGTCTCCATCAGGAACAGGCGCAGCTCCATTTTATCCGTGACAAACTCTTTTATATTGGAAATGTCCGGCGTGTAGTTGTTTACCAGTGTCTCAAATGTGTTGGAAAGCCGGTTCCCGTTCGGCCCCTGCACAATCGGGGCGAGGTCGAACATGCCGTCTGTAAGCCGGAACTCGTTTTCCGCCACGGCATACGGCTTGGTAAGGGTGCTGCTGTTGTAGTCTTTCATCGGGTAGGCATAATCAAGCTGGTTGAGCACCCGGCCGGGCATCTCCATTGTAAAAAGCTGTGTGCCTTCCCCGAACACCCCCATAAGCTGGTCGTAAAGCATGGCCGTCATCATGCCTTCGCTGATCATCACTGCATCATCACTGCCATCCCCGCCGTACAGGCCGCTGACCGCCGCCCCTGTCTCTGCTGCAGGCACGGATTCGTCCGGGTTTTCGGATGCCTGGCCAGTCTTAGTAAAGTTTTCCGGATGCAGCTCCGGTTTTTCCGTGTTCGGAATGTTCACTACCGGTTTCTGTCCTGGACCATCCTTAATTTCCAATGCTTCATTTTTGTTTTCGTCCATAAAATTCCCTCCTGTACTCTGTATGGCGCGCCGCCGCTGGCAGCGCTGCCCCTATTATATTTTACGGTATATACCGCATGTTTCCCTGTTCCTATATCCCGCAGCCCGCCTTCCGGCCCGGTCTTTTCCCTGGCCAGAGGACACGCAGTCCTCCCCCTGCCTTATGCCGCCCGCTTTTTCCCATCTTCCTTTTCGGGAATAAGGAACGCTGCGGCGCTGCCTGCAAATGACGCTTCTTTTTCAGAAGCCGCCGGAAGCGTCTTTATCTTACGTGACTTGCTCCACGCGGAAGATACCTTTGTGTTTTTCCCATCCGCCTTTACTGTTTTGTAAGTGCGGATACGCACATAATAGTTCTTTCCGCCTTTCAGGTTTTTTACCAGCTTTTGGACTCTGGAACTGTTTTTTACAAATATGCTGCGGGTGCTGCCTCCCTGAAACCCGGCATCTGCGGAGTACTGGATCTGGTATCCGCTGGTCTGCGCGGTTTTCTTTTTCCACTTTACGGCAAAGCCGCCGGATACTGCTGTAAGTTTCTGAATGGAAGTCCCCGCCGGGCGTATGGTAAAGGTCTTTTTTACCGTCCCGCCGTAGCCGCCTTTAAAAATAACTGTTGCCGTGGCTTTCCCTGCTTTCTTATTATTCTGGTAGCTTACGGTATAACAGGAATCAGGAATCTTTCTGCCCGCTGTATCCACTGCGGTTACAGACGGTTTTTTCGGTTTTCCGTTATAAGTGTAGCGCGTTTTGGAAAGCTTTACTGACTTCACGGCCTGTTTTACCGGTTCCTGCGGCTTTTCCGCCTCCTCCGGTTCCTGCGGCTTTTCCGCAGTACCTGTGCCGCCCATCGGGGCTTTGGACAGGATGACCATGTAATCCGACGCATGGATAAACGGCAGGCCTGCCGTGCCGTCTTCCCCGACTTTTCCCGCACAGATAAATTCCAGGCTGCGCAGGGCCGGGTTATAATAAAACAGGTTTGCATACATCCCTGTATATGGTGCAGTCGTGCCGACGCCCACGCCGTTTTCATCCCTGCCGGCAAGCCGCAGCGTAAGCGTCGCCGTAAATCCGAATCCGCCTTCATGCGCAAGGCTTAATTCCAAGTATGCCATGCCGCCTGCCGTTTCTTCGGCCAGTTCCTTTGGAACCGCCCCGGTGCCCGTTTTTACGGAAAAGTCCGTGTCTTTCACGCGGCCTGCCGTAATGTCTTTCCCGTTCACACTCCAGGTAATGCCGTTCCCCATATCGAGGCTTATGGTAACTTTTTTCCCCCGGATGCCTTCAAAAACACTGCCGGGAACGGATACGGCGCCGTTCATGTCCACTGCCACAGTCCCGCCTGCCGGGGCTGTGGCTGCTTTCCGTGCCTCTGCCCGGATGGCATCCCAGCCCTTCCTGCCAGAGCTGCCTTTGATAAAAGGCTGTTTCACAGCCTGGCCCGTGCCGCTGCCCGTACTGCCGGAGCCCCCAAAACCGCCGCTGCCAGAACCGCCGCTGCCGCCCATGTTTTTTATGACTATAACCGTACAGGAAGCCATATATCCCCCGTCTGCTGCCGTAACGGTTATGACTGTGGTACCAGCACTGACTGCGGTAATATTCCCGCTGCCGTCAACGGACGCCACAGCAGGGCTGCCGGAAGCCCACGACACGCTTTTGTTTGTGGCATTTTCCGGTGAAATGGCTGCTGTGAGCCGCCCGGCGCTTCCTGCGGGCAGTGACAGGGTGCTTTTGTCCAATGAGACGCCTGTAACATGCACAGCATAATCCAGGACTGTCAGCGTCCCGTTTTCATATATGATTTCTTCCTGGTAATTATCCGTATCCGGCGCTTTTGCCCCTCCTGCCGTAATCGGATAAATACCCGCTGCATTCATGTCCGCACTGCAGGAAAGCTCCGGCGCGGCTGCAAGCTGTTCGTTTTCCGCCAGCCCGGATACGGTGTACGTCAGTTCCGGGACGGGGCTTCCTGCCTGCGCCGTCTTGTTTTCCGCTTTGACTGTTATGGCAGCCCTCCGTATGGAAAAAGGAACTGCTGCTGACGACCCCGCATACTCCGCGTCATACTCCGGTACTCTGGCCGTTACGGTATAGCTGCCTGCCCGCACAGGCGGGATGCCGCTGTCATAAGGCGTCCCCCCAGCCCCCGCATACCAAAACTGTACGGCGCCGGTATAGCTGCCGTTTACCGTCTGCGCCGAAAGCCCTGCATAGCCGTTATGGGGCTTTCCGTCATAAACGCTGTCCTGCGGCTGCGCCGAAAGTGTAAACTCCACTGCAATTTTCTCTACAAGCCTGACCTCCACGGTGTACGCAGCATCCTCGTAATTCGCCATTGCTGCCGTTACCGTGATGGAGGCGGTGTCCGCTTCCGTCCGGCCGCCCGGTACCGTAAAGGTAAGATTTCCGTCTGCATCCACGCTGACGCCGGAAAGGATGCCGTTTTCGTCTGCTGCCTGAAAATGATATGCCGTTACCCCGCGGTCTGCCGGGAATTTTCCTGACACGTCAATGGCGACCTCCCCTTTAGAACCGCTGGCATAAGTGTAATGCCTCGTTTCCTGCCCGCCAGCCGGTGCGGCCGCCTTTTCCACCGTGACCGTTACATTTTCATCTTTTGCGCCTTCGGTATAGTTGGAGCCTTCCGCAAGGGAAGCTGTAACTGTTGCTGCCCCCGCCCCCGTAATCCGCGCCATACCGTCTGCCGAAACCGTAACCACGCCCTCATCAGAAGAAACATAGGATATTCTGCCGTCCCCGTTTGTGGAGCAGTTTAGGGAAAATTCTGCATCGCCATATTTCTTATGAAATGATGTTTCCGGAACCGTCAGCAGCCCCTGCGCCTTATTGATGGTCAGCGCTCCCGTCTCATAGGTAATCTTGTAATTATTGCCCACATCCTCGTTGCTGGCATTTTGAATTTGTGCGGCGGAAGGCGTGATTGTCTTATTCTCTGCCGCCACCTGATCGCTGCTGGCGGTAAGGGTGATACCTCCCAGGCTGTCGCTGCCACAAAGCCCGGCGGCAGTTACCTGCCCTGTCCCCTGGGCGATGTTCTCGCCGTAGGTAATGGTCTGATCGTTTGCCTTGATGGCCAGCGCGGCCTTTCCGATGGAGAAAGCCAGTTCTTTCCTAAAGGTATACGGCGATTTGCCGGTGACAGCGGCCTTTGCCGTATTTGTCCCAGCGTTGGTATTGCCAGTGTAGCTTACCGTATAATTTGCAGCGTCCACCACTGTCCCGTCCAGCATGACGGTGACGTCAGGTTCCTGCGCTGTGCCATTGTATGCCAGCCCCTCTGCGTTGTTCAGCGTGACTGCCAGCGCAGCGCCACAGACGCACTTGCCGGTTGTTACATCGTAGCTGCAATTCTCGCTGGGTTTTATGTCCCCGCAGGCAAGGCAGTCCCTCCGGTGGGTTGGGGCGCCTTCGGTGTGGGTGTACCTGCAGCTCCCTTCGTGCCCGCAGATTTTCACTGTGACAGACGTATAGTCCCATGAAACGAACCGATTCTGGTTCAGCCCGTCATCCGTCACTGGAATTTGGTTATTGTAGAAGTAGGCATAACCGGTTTCCAGCAGATCCTTAAGCGTTTTATCACGGGAATAAATCATGTCTCTGGGATAGGCATTCTGGAATGTACCCCCGGAAAGGACAACGTTTCCCGAATAACACTGAAGCCCATAGAATACCGTCCCAATAACTTTTACTCCTTCACTGACCTTTAAACATCCATTTGATAAAACCCAAACGCCGTTATGGCCAGAAAAAACTCCTCCCCGGAGGTCTGCCGTCCCCTCCACATAAAGGGCATCGTCTTTCTCAGAAATAATCCCGCCCCCGCCCTTTATGCACACACTTGCACCAAATGGAATCTTGACACTTCCATCCGTGATGCGGATAGTGTTTTCACCCAGGTCCAGCGTGCAGTTAATCCTGATCTGGAGGCTTCCTGCCCTCTCCACATTTCTCAGCAGGGTAATGGTTGTGTCAGCATTGCCAGAGTCTGCAAACGCAGCGTCAAGGCCGCCCTCGTCCACATATCCGATAATCTGGCCGTCTTTTTCAATCACAGCGGCGCCGGCTGCCTGGACGGCGGCTGTGCCCGCCATGCTGCTATCCCCCACAAACGGCGTCACTTCTCCCGCAGAGGACGCGGCATAGCCCGCCCCCTTTAGCGGAACCTTCCCCGCCGCATCGGACGCCGGTTCCATTTCCGCCAAATTCTGGCCGTCTGCAATTTCCGTTTCTTCCAATCCTTCTAACGAAGATTCTGCTGCAGTGTATCCTTCTTTAGCAGATTCCGCAATATATCCACGTATTCCAGCCGTGTTTTCCCGGCTTTGCGCCAGCGCCCCAGCCGGCATTCCAGGTAATGGCACCAGCATGGAAAGGGCTAATATGACCGCCGTTAACTTCTTCTGTCTTTTCTTCATCCTAAAACCTCCTAACCGCCATTTTTTAATGCTCAGTACAGCCACGATTCGCTCCGTGTATGTCCGTATCACCGCATTTCCCTCCCGGATCACAGCCATCAGACAGAATGCAGTTCATGAAATAACAGTTTTCCATATCTTTCTATTCTTCCGTCCCGAAACATTCTCCTCACAGGCACAGCCAGTCTGGTACACAGAATTTTTGGCCGGCATCCTCTGCCATACAGCAATGTCTCCTTCCACTATTTTTCTTGCCACTTCCTGAAACTGTGTCTCCTCAAGCGGCCGCACAATAAAACCGAAGACACGTGTCCGTATCGCCACCCCGGCAAAATAGCGATCATCCGTAATCCAGACCACCAGTGTGTTTCCATACATTTCCCGGTATTTACACACCAATTCCATTCCAAATGCGCCGTCCACGCCCACAACCGCAATATCGTATTCATGTTCCAGATGGAAACTGCCGTCCATAATGCCCCGGCTGACCATAATCCCCGGCGACTCATATTCAAGTATTCCAGAAAGCATTTCATATTCCTGCCCGCTCTCTGTATAAATCACAGCGTCCATTCAATCCACCTTACCTGTCATGGCAAATGTACCATCCGGCATCCTTCTGACAGACTGCCGGACGCAAAAGGACCGCCAGAAACGGGAATCCCAAAAATGGCATCACAGCCTTTTTGGAATTTCCCGCCTCTGGCGGTCCTGTATTTAATGGCGCTATATATAAATATACACGATAAAAAGACAGAGTTATATTATAATGTCTGTCTGTCTGTCTGTCTGTCTGTCTGTCTGTCTGTCTGTCTGTCT
>CAOKJJ010000188.1 GCA_948468465.1 uncultured Eubacterium sp.
GCCTGTGGGGAAGATCCGAAGAAAATGGATTATAACGGCAAGTCTTATGACGATTTGAAGGCTGCAAGTGAAAATCTGGCTTCCAGCCTGCCGGAATTTACGGATGCGCAGATAGACGAAGGGATTGCATACTACGAGCAGTATGGCGATACGGTCATCGTAGGGCTGATGAAGCAGTGGAAAGAAATGAAGGCGGATGTCGGTGATTTTGTAAAGCTGGGTGAGCTTAGCGTTGATAAATCAGGCAAAACACTTACAACTTCACAGCTGATGGATTTTACAGGGCGTGATTTGACGCTGACTTGTGTATACAACTATCTGGATATGCAGATTACAAGTGTAACATTAGATGAAAATTATTCTCTTGGCGAGAAAATGCAAAAAGCGGCAATGAATACGCTGATGGGTCTTGGAACTGTATTTATGATTCTGATTCTGATCAGCCTGGTTATTTATGGCTTTAAGGTGATTCCTTATCTGGAAGAAAAAGCAAAAGCCAAGAATGCTCCGGTACAGGAGCAGGCGCCGGCGCCGGCGGCCACAGCTCCGGCGGTACAGGAAGTGCAAAGCGCAACACCGCAGCAGGAGGACGCAGAGCTGATCGCAGTCATTGCGGCGGCGATCGCGGCTTCTCAGGGAACATGTTCAGCAGACGGCTTTGTAGTCCGCTCGATTAAGAGAAGAAAATAAGATATGCATATGGGATATGAATATAAAATGGATTTTAATATATGACAGGAGGAAATAAAATGAAAAGCTATACAATTACCGTAAATGGAAATGTTTATGATGTTACCGTAGAAGAAACAGGTGCATCCCAGGCCGTGACTTCGATGCCAGGCGCTGCGGCGCCGATGCCAAGAGCGGCAGCTCCGGCTCCGGCGACTCCAAAGTCTTCCGGCGCGGCAGGCAGCATTAAAATCGAAGCAGGCGCGGCAGGAAAAGTATTTAAGCTTGAGTCAGCGGTTGGCAAACAGGTGAAAAAAGGTGACCCGATTCTCGTACTGGAGATTATGAAGATGGAGACACCGGTTGTGGCACCTCAGGACGGTACAGTAGCAAGCATAGAAGTAGCCGTTGGTGATACGGTAGAATCAGGCGCTTTACTGGCAACGATGAATTAGTGGGCAGATGATATTAGGAGGACAAATATGCTTAGTTACGTTGGAGAGACAATGAGTAACCTCCTGCACCAGACAGCATTTTTCAACCTGACATGGGGCAATTATCTGATGATTTTAGTTGCCTGTGTGTTTTTGTATCTTGCAATAGCAAAGGGTTATGAACCATTATTGCTTGTGCCGATTGCATTTGGAATGCTGCTTGTAAATATTTATCCGGATATTATGGCGAGTCCGGAAGAAACAAGCAATGGTGTTGGCGGATTATTGTATTATTTTTATACGTTGGATGAATGGTCTATCCTTCCGTCTCTGATTTTCTTAGGTGTCGGGGCGATGACCGATTTTGGGCCGTTAATTGCGAATCCAATCAGCTTTTTGATGGGTGCGGCGGCACAGTTTGGTATTTATATGGCCTATTTTATGGCAATTTTCATGGGCTTTAACGATAAGGCAGCGGCGGCGATTTCCATTATCGGCGGCGCTGACGGACCGACTTCCATATTCCTGGCCGGAAAACTGGGACAGGCGGCTTTGATGGGGCCGATCGCAGTGGCGGCTTATTCGTATATGTCTTTAGTTCCGGTTATTCAGCCGCCGATTATGAAAGCGCTGACAACGAAAAAAGAGCGTCAGATTAAAATGCAGAATCTTCGCCCGGTATCCAAGCTTGAGAAGATTTTATTCCCGATTGTCGTTACCATTATTGTCTGCCTGCTGCTTCCGACAACGGCTCCGCTTGTAGGCATGCTGATGCTTGGCAATCTGTTCCGTGAGTCCGGCGTTGTCAGACAGCTGACAGATACGGCGTCTAACGCGTTAATGTATATCGTAGTTATCCTGCTTGGTACGTCTGTGGGCGCATCTACAAGCGCGGAAGCATTTTTAAATCTGAGTACGTTAAAGATTGTGGCGCTTGGTCTGATTGCGTTTGCGTTTGGCACGGCAGCGGGTGTGCTTCTTGGAAAGCTCCTTTGTGTGCTTACACATGGAAAGATCAATCCGCTGATTGGTTCGGCAGGTGTATCCGCGGTTCCTATGGCAGCGCGTGTATCCCAGAAGGTGGGCGCTGAAGAAGATCCGACGAACTTCTTACTGATGCATGCAATGGGACCAAACGTTGCAGGCGTTATCGGAACTGCTGTAGCAGCCGGAACCTTTATGGCAATCTTTGGTATATAACAGGGAGGAATGAAAAAAGATGGCAGAAGTTACAAAAAAACCGTTAAAGATTACGGAAACTATATTACGTGACGCACATCAGTCTCTGATCGCTACGAGAATGACGACCGAGCAGATGCTTCCGATTGTTGATAAAATGGATAAGGTCGGCTTTCATGCGGTAGAATGCTGGGGCGGAGCTACGTTTGACGCATCCCTTCGATTTTTAAAGGAAGATCCGTGGGACAGACTGCGTAAATTAAAAGCTGGATTTAAAAATACAAAGCTGCAGATGTTATTCCGCGGGCAGAACATTTTAGGCTATCGTCCATATGCCGATGACGTGGTAGAATATTTTGTACAGAAATCGATTGCAAACGGCATTGACATTATTCGTATTTTCGACTGCCTCAATGATCTTCGCAATCTCCAGACAGCGGTTACGGCCTGCAATAAAGAAAAAGGGCATGCGCAGGTGGCGCTGTCCTATACGCTTGGCGATGCATATACACTGGAATACTGGACAGACATGGCGAAAAAAATCGAGGAAATGGGCGCGGATTCGATCTGTATCAAGGATATGGCGGGCCTGTTAGTGCCGCAGGAGGCTGATACGCTTGTACGTGCGCTGAAAGCTTCTACAAAGCTGCCGGTGGAACTGCATACACATTATACATCCGGTGTGGCTTCGATGACTTATATGAAAGCAGTGGAAGCAGGCTGTGATATCGTAGATACAGCAATGTCACCATTTGCGCTGGGAACCTCACAGCCGGCGACAGAGGTTATGGTGGAAGCGTTCAGAGGTTCTGTCTATGATACGGGGCTTGACCAGAACCTTTTGGCGGAAATCGCAGATTATTTCCGTCCGATGCGGGAAGAAGCGCTCGAAAGCGGCCTGATGAATCCGAAGGTGCTTGGCGTTAATATTAAGACGCTGTTGTATCAGGTGCCAGGCGGCATGCTGTCAAACCTGATTTCCCAGTTAAAAGAGCAGGGAAAAGAAGATAAGTATGAAGAAGTGCTTGCTGAAGTGCCGCGTGTGCGTAAAGATTTGGGCGAACCGCCTCTTGTAACGCCTTCTTCACAGATTGTAGGAACGCAGGCTGTATTTAACGTGCTCATGGGTGAGCGTTATAAAGTTGCGACCAAAGAGACAAAAGATGTGCTGCTCGGCAAATACGGACAGACCGTAAAGCCGTTTAACCCGGAAGTGGTAGATAAGGTACTTGGTGAAGATAAGAAAAATGCCATTACCTGCCGTCCGGCGGATTTACTGGAACCGGAGCTGTCTAAGATCGAAGCAGAGATGAAACAGTGGAAGCAGCAGGATGAAGATGTGCTATCCTATGCGCTGTTTCCGCAGGTTGCTACTGAATTTTTCAAATACCGCGAAGCGCAGCAGAAAAAAGTGGATGCGTCCGTGGCTGATACGAAAAATGGTGCTTATCCGGTTTAAGGATGATAACAAGGTGCTGTGAACAGCGTTTGCAGCGCCTTTTATATCAAAAAAGACTGGATTGTAATTTTACACTCAATCAGGGAGGTATATATGAAAAAGAAGACTCTGCTGCGCAGCATGTTATTTGCTTTTTTGTGCTGTATGATGATTTTGGGTTTTCAGACGAATGTAAAAGCGGAAACGGGAGACTACTATCTGAAAGTGAATAAGGGGACAAATGTGATTACTGTATATACACATGACGACAAACCTTATACCGCGTTCATATGTTCGGCTGGATATGCAACACCGATTGGGACTTTTTACACAATGAACAAATATACGTGGTGGACACTGGATGGTCCAAGCTATGGGCAGTATTGTACCAGAATTACCGGTTCCATCCTGTTTCATTCTGTATGGTATTATGAACAAAATAAAACGACACAGTCCTATGTACAGTATAACCGGCTTGGTTCCCTGGCATCCCACGGCTGCGTGCGTGTGACAACGGCTGCGGCAAAGTGGATTTACGACAATTGCCCGCTGCGTACGAAAGTAATTATTTTCAACGGAAGCTCTGCGGATGATCCGCTTGGCAAACCGGCTGCTATCAAAGTAAGCTCATCGGTGCGCATGGGGTGGGATCCGACAGATCCGGATCCGAATAATACATACGCAACGAAAAATACACAGCCAAAGATTGTCGTAAAAAGTAAAAATGTAAAAGCACAGTATAATGGCAAATTTACGCCAGTGGAAATGCAGGCCTATGACTCCGCGGGCAATCCGCTGAGCAGCGCATGGATCCACACTTCGGGTACCGTCAATACAAAGAAAATGGGCAGTTATCCGGTAACGTATTCCTTGATAGACTCTTTTGGCAGAAACGCGTCCGTAACGGTTACGTATACAGTCGGGGACGCAAGCAAAGCGACCATTTCCGGCGTGCGCAAAGAAATTACAAAAGAGTACAAATCTACCGTCAACCTTCGTTCGAAAGTTACGGCGAAAAATTCCATGGGCACCGTATTGACGGACAAGATTGTGACGAAAGTGCGAAAGCCTGGAACGAAAGAATATAAAGGTGTGCGTGCGGAAACGCTGAAACTGAACCATACAGGCACTTACCGGATTATGTATTATCTGAAAAATCCGACCAATAAGCTTGTAACAGAAGAATATATGAAGATCATCGTGAAAGATACCAAAAAACCGGTGATTGCAAGCAAAGATAATTTTGCAGCCATCAAACTTGCGGCGGGGACAGCTACGATAAACTATAAAAAACTGATATCCGGCGTGACGGCAAAGCTGGTATCTGGGAAGAACATGACTTCCAAAATCAGCATTAAAGTGACAGATCCGGATGGAAAGGTAAAGACTGTTTCTAAGAATGGTTCTTATAAACTGGCTGAACCTGGGACCTATACAGTCAGATATTATTGTTCGAATCCTGAGAAAAGTTTAAAAACCGGCAAGTATCTCGTTTGCGAAAAAAAGAGAAAACTTGTTTTGGCAAAACAGGAACCTGAGCCGGAAGAGCCGACGGAACCGGCAGAGCCGACAGAACCGGCAGAACCAGTGAATCCAACGGATCCGGCAGAACCGGTGAATCCAACAGAACCGGAAAATCCGGCGAATCAGCAAAATCCGTCCGGGACAGAAAATCCAACGGATCCGCAAAATCCGTCCGGAACAGAAAATCCAACGGATCCGCAAAATCCGGCAGAATCGGAAAATCCGACAAACCAGCAAAATCCGTCCGGAACGTCGCAGACAGATCCGTCTTCTGCCACAGAGTCAACAGTGGTGTCAAGAAGGCATACGATTGCTGGTCCGCCAGATGAAATACGTCCGGCCGGGTCGATTGTAAAACCTCTGGAAAATGTGATCGTGCAAACGATCATTACAATGTCTGACGGCACGCAAAGGCAGCTGAATACGACAGAGGGCATTCAATATAAGATCACTTACCAGATGAATGCCAATGTAGCGGAACTGGATCTGATGCTGGCGGCGGGATTGGATCTTGTCATTGCGGATACTGGCATATATAAAATTACTTATACTTATACAGATGAGTATGGTTATACGACACAGTACGTAAGGACGATTACAGCCACGGCAGCTTCAGCTGCTGTCGGAGCATAGGCAGAACGCAATGAGTAATACAAATGAGCTGACCAACCGCATGAATGAACGTTACAGCACGATGAGTAAAGGTCAGAAGCTTTTGGCATCCTATATTACAGACAATTATGATAAAGCTGTATTTTTGACAGCGGCAAAGCTGGGGGAAGTCGTAGGCGTCAGTGAATCTACGGTTGTGCGTTTTGCCTCCCAGCTTGGATACAAAGGATATCCGCAGTTTCAAAAAGCATTGGAAGAGATGGTGCGCAGTAAGCTGGATGCTGTACAGAAGAAGGAAGTATCCTTTGGCAGGATCAACCGTTCCAAAGTGCTGGAATCCGTATTAAAGGCAGATATGGAAAAGATCAATGGCACGCTGGAGACGATTGACCAAAATGCGTTTGCGCTGGCAGTCGAGACGATTTTGTCAGCCAGACAGATTTATATTGTCGGCATCCGCAGCTGTGCGCCGCTTGCAGCATTTTTGGCATTTTATTTGAATTATATTTTTGATCATGTGACGCTTTTGCATACAAACAGCTCCAGTGAATTGTTTGAGCAAATGGTGCGCATCGGCAAAGAAGATGTCATGATCGGCATCAGTTTTCCAAGATATTCTTTGCGTACGTTAAAAGCGCTGGAATTTGCAAACAATCGGAGTGCAAAGGTCATTACATTGACGGACAGCGTCCATTCCCCAATGAACCTTTATTCCTCCTGTAATCTGATTGCGGAAAGCGATATGGCATCTATCGTGGATTCGTTGGTGGCGCCTTTGAGCGTGATCAATGCGCTGATTGTAGCATTATGCATGCGCAGGCAGGATGAGGTGGCTGATACGCTGGAATCGCTGGAACAAATCTGGGAGGATTACCAGGTATATGAAAATGATGAAATAGATTATATTGATGACAAATTAAAAATGCATTATGCGCAGGCGGAAGATATGGATATTTAAAGCAACAGGGAAATGATAACTGAAAAAATGAATGCGAAGGAATCATAAATGTCTCAACAGATTATCGTGATAGGCGGCGGCGCGGCAGGAATGATGGCGGCGGCTGCGGCGGCGCGGCAGGGCTGTGGCGTCCTGCTGCTGGAACGCAATGAAAAGCTTGGAAAAAAACTGTATCTTACAGGCAAAGGCCGCTGTAATGTGACAAATGCCTGTGATACGCAGGATATTTTTCCGCAGATTGTAAGAAACGCCAAGTTTATGTACAGCGCAATTTATGCGTATGATAATTTTCAGGTTATGGATTTTTTTGAGCAAAACCATACGCCGTTAAAAACGGAACGGGGCGGACGGGTGTTTCCGGTATCAGACCATTCTTCTGACATTATCCGCGCGCTTGTAAAAGAACTGGAACGGCTGCAGGTGGAAATTCGTCTGCATACAAAAATTGTGTCCGTCACAAAGGAGGACGATACGTTTTCGGTGAAGGACGCAGATGGCTTCACTTATCCGGCAGAAAAAGTGATTCTGGCCACAGGCGGGCTTTCGTATCCATCCACAGGTTCTACCGGAGATGGATATTTGTTTGCCAGACATTTTGGACATACGCTGATGGAGCCAAATCCAAGCCTGACAGCCATGTACGCGAAAGAATCCTATATTCCAAAGCTGCAGGGCCTTACGTTAAAAAATGTGCGCGCCCGTATTTTTGACGGCCATAAAACGCTGTATGATGAATTTGGAGAGCTTTTGTTTACCCATTTTGGTGTCAGCGGGCCTTTGATGCTGCGTGCAAGCGCGGTCATGAATGACAGGCTGCGCCAGGGACCGCTGCAGCTGGCAGTGGACCTCAAGCCGGCGTTATCTTATGAGCAGCTTGACAAGCGGATTCTGCGCGATTTTGACCAGGTACAGAATAAGCAGTTTAAAAACGCACTGCAAAAACTGCTTCCGGCAAAGATGATCCCGGTTCTGATACAATTAAGTGGAATTGACGCGGAACGGAAAGTGAATGAAATTACGAAAGAAGAGCGGAGGCGGCTGATAGAGCTGCTTAAAAATTTTCCGGCCACCCTTACAGGATTTCGGGATTTTAACGAAGCGATTATTACAAGGGGAGGCATCTGCGTGAAGGAAATCCATCCGTCAACGATGGAGTCTAAGCTGGTAAAAGGATTGTATTTTGCAGGGGAACTTATGGACGTAGATGCCATGACCGGAGGATTTAACCTGCAGATTGCATGGTCCAGCGGATATTTAGCCGGAACCAGCGCGGCAAATGATTATTTGTAGAAAGGAACACGTATTATGAGTTTTAACATCGCCATAGACGGGCCGTCCGGAGCGGGAAAAAGTACCATTGCAAAACGGCTGGCAAATGAGTTATCATTTGTATACGTAGACACAGGCGCTATGTACCGGGCAATGGCCCTTTATTTTCTGAGGGAAAACATAGACCCGAAAGATGAACAGGCAATTGCAGACGCATGCACAAAGATTGACATTACCATTGCCTACCAGGAAGGCGTACAGTGTGTGATGCTGAATGGAGAAAATGTCAATGATTATATCCGTGCGGAAGAAGTGGGCATTATGGCTTCAAATACGAGCATTTATCCGCAGGTACGCACAAAGCTAACAGCGCTGCAGCAAAAACTGGCACAGACGAGCAATGTCATTATGGATGGCCGTGACATTGGCACTTGTGTGCTGCCGAATGCCCAGGTTAAGATTTATCTGACCGCTGAGGTATCCGCACGCGCCAAAAGGAGATATCAGGAACTGGTACAAAAGGGTGAACAAGCGGATTATAACCAGATTGAGGCGGATATGAAAGAACGCGATTACCAGGATATGCACAGGGACATCGCGCCGTTAAAGCAGGCGGACGACGCTGTCTTGGTGGATTCTTCTGATATGAATATCGAAGAAGTGCTGTCTGCGATTCAAAAGATATACGAAAAAGCAGTTTTGAAAGGAATAGAATGAACATTTCAGTAGCAAAAAGCGCCGGATTTTGTTTTGGTGTAAAACGGGCGGTTAACAAAGTCTATGAACAGGCCGATATAAAAAACGGGCCTATTTATACTTACGGACCGATTATCCATAACGAAGAGGTTGTCAATGATCTGAAAGAAAAGGGAGTCCAGATACTGGACAGTCTGGATGTGCTTACGCAGGAACAGATAAAAAAAGGTGGTACGGTCATTATCCGCTCTCATGGTGTGGCCAAAGAGGTCTACGACAGATTAAAGCAGGCCGGATTTGAGATCGAAGATGCCACCTGTCCGTTTGTACTTAAAATTCATCAGATTGTAGAAGAATTTTCAAATGACGGTTATGAGATTGTAATTATTGGCAGCACCCAGCACCCGGAGGTGGAAGGAATCCGGGGATGGTGTGATCCAGAGCATACAACCGTGATTGCAGATCATGAGGAAGCAGAAAATTTCAGGCCGAAATCCGGCAAAAAAGTGTGTATTGTGGCACAAACGACTTTTAATTACAAGA
>CAOKJJ010000189.1 GCA_948468465.1 uncultured Eubacterium sp.
CTAAAAATACATAGCAGCCCAGCCTCATCATCAGCATCTGTAACTTAGAAGTCCTTTTTACATCTTCAAATACGTCCATTTCGACATGTTCCATGCCATCAATCAGCGCCTTTAGCTCTTTGCGGACATTCTCGACATCCTGCTTATCACAGTCGATCCATACCCATCCTGCTGACGCATGCCCTGACAGGTTCAGTGTCTCGTATAATTCCTGCGTCATAACCCATTCGGTATCCATGCTGCCAAAAGCACCTTTGATCGTGCTGTTCCGCTCGCATTTTTCTGCCCCGTTAAAGACCTCCATTGCCACCTGCTGATCCAGTGCCAATCCATTTTCCTCTAAAAAATTTGACCAGCCAAAGTAAATACTGTTTTGATCGTAATAATCAAACGTACCGATTTCGCTGCCGTAGCTTTTATTTGTCTGAAAATCTTCTTCATTCAGTACACATATCGTATTCCGCCTTCCATTCGTATCCGTTAAAAACAAGATATTGCGCGTCTGTATATCTGTTACCCCTGGGATGGCCCTGGCTTTTTCTATAAATTCTTTATTTAACGGATTGTTTTTTAAGACTTCATCCAGATTGTTTTCCGGGTACGCCTTATCATTCATCGCATAGTCCAGGCTGACTAAAAACTGCCCATGCTCGATCTGCCTCCTTGCATCATAATCTGCATCTATATTACCAATATAATTGGCCAATACGACAAACAATACACAAGATAAGCCCATCGTTAATATCGTGCTGACCGTACGCTTACGGCTGTCGGAAATATTGGCAGCTGCTAAAGACCAGATCGTAACGGCTGCTTTTCCTTTCCGGATTCCCTGTTTTTTACCGCCTGCCCCATCCTGATACCGCAGCGCTTCAATCGGCGATATCGATGATACGATTTTCATCGGCCTGTGCAGTGCCAGCAGGACAGTAAACAGCGCCAGCACTGCTGCTCCCAGCAGAACCGGAACGGAAAATATACCCACGCCTGCCTGCTCCATGCTGCCTATCTCTTTCCCTTTTTGAATGATCCATTCAAAGCTTGCCCATGCAATGACATACCCTGCCGCTGTGCCTGCAGGAATGCCGTATGCAGCCAGAAAAAGCCCTTCCAGGCGAATCAGCCTGCGCATCTGTTTTTTCGTCGCTCCTAATGCGCGTATCTTTCCATATTCCTTAATGTTTTGTACGATACCAACCTGAAATATATTATAAATCACTATAACAGACAAAATAATGACAACAGCAGCAATCACAATACTGATCAGAATCGTCTCATATCCCGGATCCAGCAGCCACATTAAATACATACTGTTTACGATTACATACTTTTTATCAACACCGCATTTTGCTAAGATTTCAAAGATCACTTCTTCTGCATTGTCGTACGTAATCTCCACACTGTCCGTTAATTGAAAAAGAACTGACCATCTGCGCTCCTGCGGCTCAAATTGATTTTCAAAAAATTCCTGCGACGCATATACCGCATAAGACGCTTTCCCGGTGCCGGCCTTCGCGGGCTGTAAGATTCCACTGATCGTAAATTCGCATTTTTCAAATTTGTGCTGCATATCTCTGCGGTATTCCAGCTCTACCGTATCCCCGACAGCTACCCCTTTATAGCCGAGGCTTTCAAAAAACTCCTGCTGCGCTGCTATTTCCCCGGCTTCTTTTGGAAATGCCCCTTCTTTCAGACTGCCGGATATATTCGACATATCTAACGCATTTTTGTCAGCCATCGAAAAGCTCACCCCGGCTTCCTCGTGGTTGATCATGCCCACACTCGCCATCAGTCCCAGCCTCGAAAACTCACCATGCCGCTCCATTTCTTTCAGCTGCTGCTGGGTAACAGCCCGGCACATGCCGTAATGACTGCCATAATTGGCTGAAGCATTCTGCTTCTGCATTTTTATCAGTCCATATGCAAACGTACAGATCAATGACAAAAGTGCTGTCGAAAGAAAGATCGATAAAATGATCAATACGCTGCGCGTTTTATTCTTTTTATTGTTGCTCCATGCAATATGCCGTATTGTGTTCATTCAAAACTCACCACCTGTCCGTCTTCAATAACCAAAATCCGGTCTGCTGCCTGCGCGATTTCCTCATCGTGTGTAATCATTACTATTGTCTGCCCATATTTTTCTGCAGACATTTTCAGCAGGGTCATGACCTCCTCGCTTGACCGGGAATCCAGATTTCCTGTCGGCTCATCTGCAAAGACTATATCCGGCTTTGACGCTAATGCCCTTGCTATGGCCGCTCTCTGCTGCTGACCACCGGAAAGTGCATTCGGCAGGTGATAAAGCCGGTTTTCAATCCCCAGCACATGTATTACATCCTTAATATATTTTTCATCTACAAACCGCTCATCCAGTCCAAGCGGAAGTACGATATTTTCCCATACATTAATCGAAGAAACCAGATTATATGCCTGAAATATAAAACCGATTTTCCTCCTCCGAAATACCGCCAGCTCTTCCTCCTTCATTTTTGAAAGCTCTTTGCCCCGGACAAATACGCTGCCGCTGGTCGGCATGTCCAGCCCTCCCAGCATATGCAGCAGGGTGCTTTTCCCTTACCCGGATTTTCCAACTATCGCCGCAAATTCCCCCTGCTTTATTTCCAAATTGATATGGTCTACCGCTTTGACCTGATTTTCGCCGCTGCCGTAATATTTACATAGGTCTTTTGTCTGCAAGATCGCACTGCTCATAAATTTATTGTCCTTTCTTTTTGATCATCTCTCTATGCTTCTATATACATGCTACCATATCATCCTTACGCCCCGCTTTCAAAAAAATAAATAATGCTTACAGTTTTGTAAGCATTATTTACAGTATGCCGCGACCAGTCAGCTGATCGGCAGCTGTACGATAAACCTGCTGCCTGCAGGTTTTTTATTTTTATCATATTTTGTATGCACGCTTATTACCCCGTGGTGGCTGCCCACAATCTTTCGTGCCAGATACAGTCCCACGCCAGAGCCGTTTTCCCTGCGTACCTGCATGCTGCCTCCGCGGTAAAACCGTTTGAATACCTTATGCCGCTCCTGCTTTGGGATACCGATTCCCTGATCTATGATTTCTATGCGCACAAAACTATAAAACTGCTGCACTGCAATGCAGATTTCACTGCCCGCCGGACTGTATTTGACCGCATTATCCAATATATTGATAAATACCTCACACATCCATTGTGCATCATGCCCAATCAACAGCTGCTCTATTTCCGGCGCATAATCAAATACCAGCTCCTGCTGCTTATCAGAGGCTTTTGGATAAATCCTGTTTACCGCTTTCACGATAGTATCCAGGATCAGTCCCTGCCTGCATTTAATCTGGATCATGCCCGCCTCCATCCGCGAAATCTGTATCAGAGAATCCAGAAGCGACTTTAGTCCCTCCAGCTCATTCCTGCACCTTAGATCAAATTCTTCCCTTTCATCCTCGCTTAAATCCTGCTGCGCCAATACAGAAAAACATGTATCCAGCGCTGCAACCGGCGTCTTCAGCTGATGCGAAATATCAGTGACAAGCCTTTTTGTCTCTTCTTTTTCCATATAAGACTGTTCACGCATCAGTGTTAAATAATCTGCCAGCATCACTAACTGATCATTGACACGCATCAGGGCATCCTCCAGCCCTTTCGCTGTATCCGGTACCTGCAGCATATCCCAGACAGGCTCATTATTTTCCCGAAAACTAATCAGACACCGCTCCAGCTCCATAAAATACCGCTCCTGTATTTTGTACCAGCGTCTTTCCTGCATCCAGAAAAATCCTATCACCGCAATGATCAGACTCACAGAACACACCGCGGCTGCTGCACATTGCCTTACCAAGCTTATATAATATCCGTTACGAAAATTCTTGTCATAACCATACTGCTCTAAGATCTCTGGCAGCTTTTCAGATTCCATCTGCCTGTCTCCGAAATTTTCAGTCCGTATCAGCCCTATGATCAGATCCAGCTTATGCTGCTCATCAGACTCCGCAACCTGTTCTAATATAGCGATCTTGTCCCTGTAATTCCAGTAACAGCATAAGTCAAAACATACATTCACGGCTAAAATGATCCCGGACAATGCCGCAGTCCAGACTGCCATATATTTATATTTTTTCATACTGCATTTCTCTTTACCATGCTTTTACAATTACTTCACATCGACATCCCACACATAGCCAAGCCCGCGCACATTTTTTATATACACTGGCTTCGCAGGCTCTTTTTCTATTTTTTCCCGCAGCCTGCGGATATTCACTGCCAGCGTATTTTCATCTACAAACTCGCCTTCCATGTCAAATACATGCTCTAAAATCTGGCGCTTGGACAAAATCTGCTTTGGGTGGTTCAAAAACAATCCAAGCAGCCTCCACTCATTTTTAGACAGCGATACTTCCAGATCATCGATGCTCAGCTTCATTTCACCCTGATTAAAACGCAGCGCGCCGCTGTACAGTATGCCTGCTGCGCCCTCCTTTGCACTGCGCTTAAAAAATGCTTCGATTTTTAACAGCAGCACCGACAGGCTGAACGGCTTTGTAATATAATCATCTGCCCCAGCCTCATAGCCCAGCACCTGATCCATCTCCTGATTTAATGCAGTCAGGCAGATAATATAAGCATCCAGGTGCCCCCTCAGCCATTCTATAAAATCCAGCCCGCTGCCGTCCGGCAGGTTAATATCGCAGATCACCAGATCCGGCTTAAACTGCAGCAGCCTCTCTTTTGCTTCCTGCATTGTATAACAGGCACATGTCTGATGCCCCGCCTTATCAAGTGAAAAGGATATGCCGCGGTTTACGCTCTGTTCGTCTTCTAAAATGAATATTCTGCCCATAATTGTCCCCTGTTAATCAAAAATCAAGCTTTTCCCTTACCTCATATGATAAAGCCCCGCATAAACTCCGTTTTTCTGCAGCAGCTCTTCGTGCGTTCCCTGTTCCTCAATCCCGTTTTCTGTCAGCACAAGTATGTTCTGCGCATTTCGGATCGTCGTAAGCCTGTGGGCGATAACAAATGTTGTCCTGTTCGCTGCCAGCTTTTCCAACGACTCCTGCACGACCTTTTCACTTTCATTATCCAGCGCAGAAGTAGCTTCATCAAAAATCAGTATCGGTGGATTTTTCAAAAATACCCTTGCAATCGAAAGCCTCTGCTTCTGCCCTCCAGACAGCTTTATGCCACGCTGCCCGATATCAGTGTCATACCCCTGCGGCAGCTCCATAATAAACTCATGCGCATTTGCATTTTTTGCCGCCTCAATCACTGCGTCTGCATCCGCTCCCGGCCTGCCGTAAGCAATGTTATCGTACACAGTTCCTGCAAACAGATAAACATCCTGCTGCACAATCCCGATATTGTCACGCAGGCTTTTCAAATGCAGCCTGCGCACATCCTGTCCGTCTACAAGCACCCGTCCGGCAGATACCTCATAAAACCGCGGAATCAGGCTGCACAGCGTGCTTTTTCCAATGCCCGAAGGCCCGACCAGCGCCACATATTCTCCTGCCGGGACATATAAGTCAATATGCTCCAGCACAGTGCCGTTTTCTTTCGAATACTGGAACGATACATCCTCGAAAGAAATATTGCCCTGCACATTTTCCAGATTTACCGCATCCGGCGCATCCTCTATATCTGGCATAATATCCAGCATCTGGATAAAACGCTCATAGCCCGAATATCCGTTTTGAAACTGCTCTGTAAAATCGATCAATGTCTTGACCGGATCTGTAAATACATTGATATACAGTAAAAACGTAACAAAATCCGTTACATTCACAATTCCGCGCGTAACCATCAGCCCGCCGCAAACAATTACCAGCACGTTGATCATTGCCGTAAATGCCGTCAGCCCGGAATGATACAGCCCCATATAATGATAGCTGTTTTTCTTAGCTGCCAAAAACCCGTCGTTTCCCATCTGAAACTTATGATTTTCCATATCTTCATTTGCAAACGATTTCACTGCGCGTATTCCCGAGAGATTATCCTCGATCTGGCTGTTAATCTCCGCTATTTTTTCCCGGTTCTTTTTAAATGCCAGCTTCATGCGCTTATTGCATACATACGCAAAAATAAGCATAAACGGCACCAGCGCAAACGCTGCCGTTACCAGATATGGATTTATCGAAAATAAAATAATAAACGCTCCAATAATTTTTATCAGCGATATCGCCACATTTTCCGGCCCATGGTGCAGCAGCTCCGTAATGTCAAATAAGTCGCTCGTCACACGCGACATCAGTTGCCCGACCTTCTGCTCATCATAAAATGAAAAAGACATCTTCTGGTAATGGTCAAAAATCTGCGCCCGCATATCATACTCGATCTTTGCTCCCATCACATGTCCATAGTTTGAAATATAATAATTACTGTACCACTGCACCAGCACAAGCGCCAGCATAAACAATCCCAGCTTTATGATCATCTCCTGCGCCCTGCCTGCCTCCATATCCACGATCGTGGATGTCACATACCGCACTACCAGCGGAATGACCAGTGCCGCCACGGCAGATACAAACGCAAAAAACATATCTGTCCAAAACACTTTTAAATACGGCCTGTAATACCCGGCAAGACGGCGCAGGACGCTCCTTCTGGCTGGTGGTGCGGCTTTTTGATTATGCGTAATCATATATAAAACAATCCTTTCTTTGATCTATTGTTTTTCATAAAATACATATTTTCCAACAAATTTTTTTCCTTTTTTGTAGTTGATATTAATTCACTTAAAACCTGATGTACTTTCTTAGAAGATAGAATCCTCTGGATAATGTCTAAAAGTTCTCTCTCATCATGCGCAATAATCGTATTCACATTTTCAATTATTTTCCTCACTTCCATTTAACATAGAATAACATGCTGATACTATATATTCAAGCATTCAATTCATATTGTCTTTAAATTTTCAATACTGAACAAGATGCAGCCTTTCCTTTGTCAGCCTTCCCATACGAAGCAGTGCAGGCAAATTTTGCCCAAACTGCTTCTTTCACCAGTTCGCCTTCTTGAAAGATATTTTCTTATATGTTTTCCTATTACATCCGCTGCTTTTCCCTGCATTCTAAAATTTTCCGGGAGCAGTTCATCCATATTATTCAAAAGAATTACATTCCAGTAGGAATATTCCAGCTCACATCACCGACATCCGTACTGCCCATGCTCATCTGTCCGTTTCCATTCGATCATCCACTTTCGTTCCAGTCATCAGGGCGGCTCCTTTTGCAATATCGGTAACACGTGATAACATCTGTTCCAAGCTTGCGGTTTTTTGTGCGCGCAAGGCATACAGAAGCTCCACTTCTGCCATGCTGGGGATCAGAAGATGCATGTGCGCTTTTGCCGGTGCACTAAAAAGCCGCTTTGACATTTGCAAGAGACTGGTTCCAGATTCCGCTCTACCAATATGGATGCCAGGTAAAAGCAAAATCGACACCCGAAAAGCAGCCTGTGCGGAGCATAAAGGCTTTTCCTGCACCGCTTTCTTCTGCAGGACAGCCGAAAAAAACAATCGTGCAGTTTCGTTCTCTTCGCATATGTCTTCAAAGCACATGCGGCTTCCAATGCACCTGCACCAAGCAGATTATGCCCACATCCATGATTTCTTAAATAAAAACCAGCCTGAAGCATTCGTTGCGTGATAATCAGCTCCTTGAAGGATTTTCCGGTATGTTTCTTAATGTAAGCACTCAGATAATTAGGATGGAATCCGAACAGCTCTGCAACTGAATTTAAAGTGACTGTCTGATAGTTCGATTCCATATACCGCAGAATCAGCAGGAGAATTTCACTGCTTTCACTGTCGGAAAAAACAGACTGCGGCTCTTTTTGATACATGCGCAGTAGCTGTGAAAACAGTATAATCATATAGGCATCCATAACTTCATCACTGCAGATTCTGGAATCATAATATTCACAGAGAAGCTGCTGTATGATGGAATGAATGTCAATCTCAGGATGACTGTAAAAAATCAGATACTGCTGTTTATGCTGGCTTTCTAAGAGTGCCTCTACGAGAAAGCGTGAAACCAGCCCCTGTGTAGAAAGCCTGGAAAGAAAGCTCGCCGTGAAGTAATTTTTACGCATATCAATGGTAATAATAATATCCTGCTCTGAAAGCGGCAGGATTTCATGAACCGTATTGAAATCCAGAATGCAGACATCACCTTTGTGCAGCGTAATTTCCCTTCCATTGATAATCTGTGTCATTTTCCCTCTGTAAATATAGTTTAATTCTATGACAGAATGGATATGCTTTTCAATCGGCGTAAAACGGGATTCCTGATTGAGACAGATGTTGTGCTGGTTCATAATGGAATCAAATTTGAATATATATAACTCCTGGCCATCTGCTGCCGTTTTTTCAATTCGGCTGTAACGGCTGCTCAAGCGGTTTGGATGTGCACGGTGGTACCGTTCGCTCTGGGTCAGTTCCGTCAGTTTGCTTTCTAACTGTTTGAGATTCATACGTCATCCTCCTTTATATTTTGTGCCATTATACTATCAGGGATTTGATGTGTCAATGAAACCATCATAATAGATTAAGTTTGGTAAGTTAAGATATTTGGTTACAATATTGCGGGTATTGGCAAGTTTGAATATCATATAGGCATATGAACCGGTTCGAAAATAATAAATGAAATACAAGGAGGAAGGTTTTATGGCTGTGAACATATACTCACCAGCAGACGGAAAATATGTCCGCCTGGAAGATGTCCATGATTCAACATTCAGCAGCGGGGTAATGGGGGCTGGTTTTGGTATCGAACCGGAAAAAGGAGTTGTTTATGCACCAGCAGACGGTAAAATCTCAATGGTATTCCCAACAGGCCATGCTATTGGATTTACAACTGAAAACGGCCTGGAAATTCTGGTTCATATTGGAATCAATACGGTTGAATTGGATGGGAGAGGCTTTCAGGTTTTAAAAAAGGAAGATGACAAAGTAAAAGCTCACGAAGCAGTGATACAGTTCGACATGGACGCAATCAAAACCGCAGGATATGAAACAACCGTAATAACGGTTTTCACGAACGGCGACGATTATGAAATCACACATCAAATGGCTGCTGATGTAACGCGAAACTCGGTTACCGCAAAAGCAGAAAACACATCGC
>CAOKJJ010000190.1 GCA_948468465.1 uncultured Eubacterium sp.
ATTTTGCGTCATACGAAAAAGCGCAGGCAAGCATAAGCTTCATCTGCATACCTTTGGAAAGCTCTTTTACCTTTTTAGAGGGCTGAATATGAAATCTTTTCAATATCTCTGAAAATTTTTGCGTATCCCAGTTTTCATAAAAAGCTGATACGGACTTTTCAACCTGTGTGACCTTCCATTCATCGCTGAAATAATTGGAATCAAAAACAACGCCTAAATTTCTCTTTGCTGCCTGTTCGTTGGCAATATTGTCAAATCCTAAAATTTTCACTTCTCCGCCTGTGCGTTTTAACATATTCAGTATGAGTTTGATCGTGGTGGTTTTTCCAGAGCCATTGGGACCGATCAGCCCCATAATATACCCTTTTGGCAAAGTAAAAGTAATGTCGTGTAACTGGAAATCCTCAAAAGACTTTGACAGATTTCTTACTTCTAAATAATCATTCACCTGTTTTTTCCTCCATTAAAATGTGCAAAAGATGATGCAATTCTTCTTCGGAAAGCTCAGCAACCCGTGCAGCATTGATTGCTTCCAATAAGTTGTTTTCTATTTTGCAGATCAGTTGTTCCCTCAAAAGTTCAGACCCCTGTCCCAAAACAAAACAACCCCGTCCTTGAATATTTTTTACAAATCCTTCCTGTTCTAACTCTGTATACGCCCTCGTTACAGTCAAAACACTGATTTTCAGTTCTTTAGCAAGTATCCGTAATGAAGGAAGTGTTTCGTCAGCCTGTAACTCACCGGACATGATAGCCGATTTTATTTGTTGCTTGATTTGCTCATATATCGGCACACCCGATATATTTGAGATAATGAGTTTCACAATCTGCCTCCCAACTGTTCATACTATTATACTGTTATGCAAAACAGTATAACACATGAAACACAGGGAAGCAAGAGAGTGTAGAAAAATTTACGAAAATGATCATTCGTATCCCGGTTGTTTACTTTGGCCTGCCGGTATTTGGACTTGCAGCGACCATATACGCAGAGGGTATGGCGTGGACCGGCGCACTCATGCTCAATGTGATTGCATATATGTTCTTTTTAAAAAAGGAGAACCAATGAACGCTATTCTGTATTTGAAGAGAATGATCGAAGGGGAATCCTGAGGTTGCAACAGGAGCAGCCGATGAGATATAATCAAGGTCACAGGAAAAGCGGTGCTCATCGTGTCACGAAATTACACGTTCGAATTGAGAAAGCTGCGGGAAAGAGAGGATGGCTGCCAATGAAAAGTGGAAGAGTGAGGATTGTCGATATTGCCGACGAACTGGGAGTGAGTACGGCTACCGTATCGAATGTCATTCATGGGAAGACAAAGAAAATATCAGATGAAACGGTGAAACGCGTACAGCAGCTTTTGGAAGAGAGACAGTACATTCCGAGTATGGCAGGGATCCTTCTGGCACAGAATGATTCCAGGATTATCGGGGTGGTCATCAATGACCATGAGAAGTACGAGGGACATACACTGGAGGATCAGTTTATTTGCGCATCGGTGAACGCACTGGCAAAAGAGATAGAGCGGGCAGGAAAATTCCTCATGCTTAAAGTTACCGATCAATGGAATGAAATTCCCAGATTTGCTTCCATGTGGAATATGGAGGGCATGGTGCTGATTGGCTATTGTGAGAAAGATTATAAGAAATTGAGGGAAAAGATGCATATCCCGTTTGTGGTCTATGAGGGATATATGGAAAGCGCCGGAAATCTTGTCAATATTAAGAGCGACCACTTTGACGGCGGGGTACAGGCGGGACGGTATCTGAAAAGCAGAGGGCACAGGGAGGTGCTTTGCATAGCAGATAATAATACCTGCATGGACCTGGAAAGGTATACGGGACTGAAAAGTGAGATTCCGGATGCAGAGCTTATGGTCATTCCGATGGAGCAGGAAGCGCGCCGCGTCTTTTACATGGAGCATTTAGAGGAAATCAAAAAGTATACAGCAGTCTTCGCAGTGTCAGATCATTACGCGATGGATTTGATTCAATTCCTGAAAAGTGCTGGGTTATCCGTGCCGGAGGACATGTCGGTAGTCGGGTTTGACAATGTAAGGGAATGTGAAAAGTTTATACCCGCGCTTACCACAATAAAGCAGGAAAATGAACAGAGGGCAGCTCTGGCAGTTAAGACGCTTCATCAGTTAAGAAACGGAGAATGCAGGGATACAGATTTGCTTCTGCCGGTAACCCTTGTAGAGCGTGACAGTGTGCGGGAGGTAAAACTGCACAAAGATTAACGGTGGTTTTTTGTTGTGGGTTATGCGATTAACCCTTGCTTTCTGTCAGAGTTCCTTTTATGATAATTACAGCCGCAGTGATGAAATTCCCTGCCGGGCAATTCAGTGCAACAAACGGAATAAGTTCCGTTAGTGTTTGTGACGATTCAGAATGGAGGATAAGATGGAAACAAGGAAGCTGGTAACGCCGGATGATATTAAAAGCGCCCTGAAAAAAGCCGGTGTCAGGAAAGGGCAGGCAATTATGGTGCATACATCGCTGAGCAGTCTCGGTTATGTGTGCGGCGGGGCACAGTCCGTTATTGAAGCATTGCTGGAGAGTGTTGGCGGGGAAGGTACGATCATGATGCCGACACAGTCGTGGAAGAATTTAGATCCGGCGACGGGTGTCTACTGGCAGGAACCGGAGGCATGGTGGCCTGTCATACGTGAGTACATACCTGCCTATGACAAAAGGATCACGCCGACCAATACCATGGGAGCCGTAGCGGAAATGTTCCGGCAGTGGCCGGGGACACTCAGAAGCGATCACCCGGCCAGGTCGGTTGCGGCATGGGGACGTTATGCAAAGTATCTGACAGAAAATCACGACCTGTCGGATATTTTTGGAGACAGCTCACCCATTGGCAGGCTGTATGCACTTGACGGATCGGTTTTGCTGATCGGCGTTGGTTACGACAAGAACACGTCCCTTCATCTGGCGGATGCAAGGGCTGCATATCCAGGAAAGCATACGGTCATGGAGAGCAGCGCCGTACAGCTTGACGGACAGCGGATCTGGAAATCCTATGAGACATTGGCTGTAGACGGCGAGGATTTTCCGGCGATCGGTGAGGCATTTGAACAGACGGAGGAGGTGCGTCATGTACCGTTGGGAAATGGCATGCTTTCCATGATGCGCCAGCGGGCACTGGTAGATTTCGCCGTGAAATGGATAGAAGAGAACAGAAAATGACAGGGAATCAAAGTGCCAAAGAATTACTCTTGTTTGAAGTGCTGCAGGAACAGCAGGAAAAGATAAATCAGGAGCTGTATCAGACTATTACCGGTATTGCCGGTACGGAGATTTCGGCCAAAAAGCTGACTGATGTGATATTTGAATTTTTCAAAATGACCGAGAAGATGCTGATTTTGAAATTGATTGATGCAGGGGAAGTAGAACTGCTTGTGCGAAAACTGCCGCGGGAGATTGTAGAGGAGCATTTTCAGGACGATACTGATATGATCGAAAAAATGCTGGCCCTGTTTCCGGTTAAAAAAGAAGTGGACACAAAGGTTATCAGCGCCGCATTTCATGCAGTTTATTTTTCAACGTTGCATAAGGCAGAGATCGGTGAGCAGTATGATGAAGCACTGTAGCCAGTGTGATCTTTACATTATCCGGCATCATTGTTGCAACCAGAATAACAGGCCTTAATCAGTTTATATTATGGACCGTACCGGTGGAAGCGGTTTGCTTTGTCCCTGCAGTTTTACATTTATTTCAAATTACACCCGCATGGTGCGGATATTATCCGGCCAATGTCTGTATGGATATGATTTCAGGGCATTCTTCGACTGTAACGGGATTTTTTGGAGTGGCAGCGCTGACGGTAATTCTATTGGTGCTTGCCGTGGGTTCTATCTGCCGGATGTGGGACAGCATGGGAGGGGGAAAGCTATGAGAGCGATCAGGTTAAGTTTTTTCCATATGGCAGTGATTATGCGCCGGGACATGATGTTATCCGTATCCTGTCTTGCGCCGGTTTTTGCCGGGGTTTTCTTTAAGTTTGCCATACCTTACATAGAAGCTGTTTTGACAGATGGTTTGCATAGGACGGCGATTATTGCTCCCTACTACGGGCTGGTTGATATACTGTTAGCAATGCTGCCGCCTGCTATGTTCTGCTTTGTCTCAGCAATGGTATCCCTGGAGGAAGCAGATGAAAAGACAGCGGCCTATTTATTCATTACGCCTTTGACGAAAACGGGCTATCTGTCTGCAAGGCTGGGGCTTCCTGCCGTTGCCGCGTTTTTTGTGACGCTTATCCTGCTGCCTGTCTTTAAGCTGACGACGCTTCCTTTGCTTACCATTTTATTACTGACAGCAGGAGCAACATTACAGGGTGTGATCGTTGCGCTGCTTATTTTAACGATTTCATCAAACAAGCTGGAGGGTGTGGCAGTGGCAAAGTTAGCTACGCTGACTGTATTTGGTGCTGCTGTTCCGTTTTTCATTCAATCAAACGTACAGTATGCGATATCACCGTTGCCCGCTTTTTGGATTGGAAAAGCGATTTTGGAAAGCAGGCCGGTTATATGCTTCCGGCATTTGGTTTATCTATTGTGTGGATCTTCTTTTTTCTAAAGTCGATTGAAGCCGACGTAAACTGCAGGTGGAATTGATGATTCCTCTCTTTTTTTGTGCAGGGATAGCGAGGAAAAATTTTAGAATAAGCCTTATAATGATAGTGATAAAGACAGATTCATGTCCACAAAGCACAATGTGGGATATGGATACCTGCAGCAAAGAAAAGAGCAAAACGGAGGGACTTATGGACGGGAAATTTAATATGTTTATGGAAACAGTTGATGAGCGTTTCCGCAGCTTCGTAAGCCAGATCAACGAGTATCTGACAGGGAATGGCTGTACGTGCGACATAAAACTGCAAAAAAGCGGCTATGTCGTGTCCTATGTGTCAAGCAGCAGCAAAAGGACTCTGGCAACATTCATATCCCGAAAAACGGGGATGAAACTCCGTATTTATCCAGAACATATACAAGAATACCAGAGTTTTCTCGATACACTGCCCGAAAAGATGAAAAAGGAGATCAGGAAAGCGTCTGCCTGTAAACGACTTATCAATCCTGATGACTGTAATCCGAAATGTATCATGGGATATACCTTTGTCCTGGATGGTGAGCGGCATCAGAAATGCCGTTACATGGCGTTTCAGCTTACATTGAGTGAGGAAAACAATCCGTACATCATGCAGTTTTTGGAGAAAGAATTACGGGTATGAAGTGTGTTGCCGCAGAAAGAAAGGGCGCAAAAACGGCGTAAAAATCCTTTGACAGAGATAGCTGACAGGTATTGAAAAACTGCTGTATCTTCAGCAGTGATGATTGTTTTTTTTCATGATTAGCGGCTTATCCTGCGAAGAAAGCCAGGCGCCTGAAATCATTAACATAAGTGCAACAAAGTAAGTAATATCAGGTATTTCTCTAAAGATGATCAATGAAAGAATTGCTGCTATAAATGGAGCAATGGCATAATAAGCACTTGTCCGTGCTGCACCAAGTAACCTCTGTGCATATACATAAAAATAAATGCTCAATCCGTATGCCACAAATCCTACGCAAAGAACTGCAACGATGCTCCAAAGTGTCGCCATCCGTTCTCCGATACACAAGCCGATAACAAGAGAGCCGATACCAGAAAATATTCCTTTTAGCAGAACAATCTGCAAGGGATCTTTTGAAGATATTTTTCGAGTGCAGTTATTCTCAAATCCCCAACAAATGGCAGCAAGTAAAACAAATAACGAACCGTATGAGAAACGAAGACTTGATACATCTTCAAAAGACAGTATTCCACAGGACAGCGTTACAAACAATATCCCAAACCACAATCTTATGCTGATTTTTTCTTTGAATATCATAAGGGAAATTATCGCTGTTGCTACAATTTCAAAGTTATTAAGTAACGACGCATTTGCAGCAGTTGTAGCGTTTAGACCAAACAGCAGACAAATAGGAGCAACAATATCTAAAATAATCATCGCTGTCGTGTAGGGTAATTCCGATTTTGTCAATGTTAATTCCTTTACATCTATTTTTTGTTTTTTCCTGATAAAGGCAATAAAGACCATTCCTAAGCCTGCACCGACATAAAGAAAACCTGCCATTAAAGTGGGAGGCATAAAATTCAACAGTATTTTTGAAAAAGGAGCATTTACAGCATATAGCGCTGCCGCAAGGATCGCAAACGCTATCCCTTTCTTAATGTTCAGTTCTGTTTCCATTTTCTTGACACTCTTAAAGCAATACAATATAATTTGTATGTTATCTAATAATTTGTTCGATTATATCATGAGATTGTTTTTTGAAACAATAACTAAATTGAAAGAAATGTAAGTTACTGAACATTTTTGTAAACTTGTACGGAGGAAGATAATGGATAGACGACAGCAAAAGACACGAGAAGCAATTTTTCAAGCATTCAACACATTACTTGAAAAGAAAAGCTACAATCATATTACAGTACAGGAAATACTTGATACCGCAAACATCGGCAGAAGCACCTTTTATGCCCATTTTGAAACTAAAGATGAATTGTTAAACGCTGTCTGCAAGGAACTGTTCGGACATATTATCGACAGTGCTATGGATAAAACTCATACACATGGACTTTACTCAAATGAAGAAGCACCACAATCGGTTTTTTGCCATCTTTTACAGCATTTGCAGAAAAATGACAACAATATTCTGGGATTACTGTCTTGTGAAAGCAGCGAGATTTTTCTTCGTTATTTTAAGGACAGCTTAAATGAATTGATACAAACACAATTCGTAAATCACAACCGCAGGCAAAATCAAGATTTACCTGAGGAATTTCTTGTTAATCATATTTCGGGCAGCTTTGTAGAAATGGTTTTATGGTGGTTGAAAGACAGGAAAGCACATACGCCAGAAGAATTAGATTGCTATTTTCGTGCTGTTATTGAACCGATTTTATAAAGGATTAAGCGGGTAATAAATATCATTATGATATCGTTGCCGGCTATTCTTAATTACTCAAGTTGCAAGAGATAAGGCAGGGAAACTTTATGGAAAATTCCGTTTCCAAAAGGAATTGTCTGAGGTATAAGGAAAACAGCGAAAGAAGGTGACATTATTCCCGATAGCTATGTTATTTTTATTACAGAAAATGATGTAATGAAAGGAAATCAGCCGATATATCCAGTGGAGAGATATGTCATTGTCGGAGAAAATAAAGTATTGTTTGATGACGGTTCGCATATTATATATGTTAATGGGGAGTACAGGGGCAATGATGAAATCGGAAAGCTGATGCACGATTTTTCATGTACTAATCCCGATGATATGAACTATGAAGCACTTGCTAAAAAAGCAAGGTATTATAAGCAGGACAAGAAGGGAGTGGCGACCATGTGCAAAATTATGGAAGATATGAGAAATGAAGCGGCATTAGATAATGCAAGAGAAACGGCGAGAAGAATGATAAAAAAGGGGAAAATGTCACTTGAAGAAATTGCGGACTATGTTCCAGTATTATCACTTGATGAAATAAAGCAACTTGAAACCGAGGTTATGCAAATGGCATAGGCAAGTAAAGAAATATAATATTAAAATAACAGCGTAAAGGCGCATGGAACAGTAAATTGTAAACCATACGTCTTTTTTACGCCCACAGGGAGGAACATGAGCGATAAGATTCAGACCAATTCCGCAGCTTCGTAAGCCAGATCAACGAGTATCTGACAGGGAACAGCTGTACATGCGACATAAAGCTGCACAAGAATACCAGAGCGCAGTTCGTTCATGTTTTCTTTTAGTTTGCCACATACATTTGTTGATAGGGATTTTTACTGTCCGGTGTGATGACGGTAAAAGGAGCGGATAAGAGCGTATCCGCAGAATAGCCGAAGTCTGTGCAGTACTCAGACAGGTATTCCCGGATTTCCGCCAAATCCTCTGTGGCAGCACATCTTGCAGTAACCTGGCTGGGAAAAACAATATCCTCACAGCTGCCGCGCAGGAACATCTTACCGCCATGCATACCGGTACAGGGGAAGTTGCCGACGATGCGTTTGTGGCCTTTGTGAAGTCCGAGGACGATGATCAGCCCTCCGGCCTGGTATTCTCCCAGGAAGCTGCCCGCACATCCGCCGATGATCATAACCGGAAATTTTTCTCTGTAGGCCTTCATATGGATTCCGGCGCGGTATCCGGCATTGCCCTGTACATAGATTTTGCCGCCGCGCATGGCATAGCCGGCAGCATCACCGATATTGCCATGGATCAAAATCTTTCCTTCATTCATGGTATCGCCCACGGCGTCCTGTGCGTTTGCTTTTACGGTAATATTGGCATTGTTTAAATAGGCGCCCAGCGCATTGCCCGGTATTCCTTCGATTGTCAGATTCCTGTCGGACATACCGGCAGCGATAAACCGCTGCCCGCAGCAGCCTTTGATCGTACAGTCGGTCTTCGCACTGCGCAGTGCTTCATTTACAGCTCTATAATCCAGGTTCGCAGCGTCAATAATTTGCATATCCTGTTACCTCCCCAAAATGTTTAAAACAGTCGTTTTCCTGTCATTCTCCCGCGTGGGAGATACCGAGTATCGCAAGCTCTTTTTCCGTCAGACCGATGCCGCGCAGCATCAGCCGGTTTCCGCGTAAAGCCTCAATGGAATTGATGCCCATGCCGCCCATCAGTTCCTTGATTTCGTGTCTCCATGCGGACATCAGATTGATCAGGCGCCTGCTGCCCACTGCCGGATCAAGCCTTTGTACCAGATCCGGGCGCTGGGTCGCGATTCCCCAGTTGCATTTACCGCTTTGACAGGTGCGGCAAAGATGGCAGCCCAGGGCGAGCAGGGCAGCAGTGGCCACGTAACAGGCGTCGGCACCGAGCGCAATCGCCTTTACGACATCGGCCGCATTGCGAATGCTGCCGCCGGCTATGAGAGATACGCTGTTGCGGATTCCTTCCTCCCGGAGTCTCTGGTCAACGGCTGCCAGCGCCAGTTCAATCGGAATACCGACATGATCCCTGATTCTGGAGGGGGCAGCTCCGGTGCCGCCGCGGAATCCGTCAATGGCGATGATATCGGCGCCGCTTCGGG
>CAOKJJ010000191.1 GCA_948468465.1 uncultured Eubacterium sp.
CTGGAGTAGGAGCCGAAATCCAGGCCCCGCCCCTCATCCAGCGTCCGGATAGCCACAAAAGAAACGCAACACAATGTCAATTCTGCTGCATAATATTAAAATTTTGCCACCTTGCGCAAGAAATGTTTTTAAATGCCAAATGTTTCACATTCCTCTTCGATCAAAACCTCCCCGGACAGTCCAAACGGTTCGATCGGCGTATACTGTGAAAAGAACTCTTTGTTTTCATTTCCAAGTGTATTGACCACCTCTATCGCCAACTCATTCTTCCCTTCCAAAAGTGCCTCCGTAATTTCCACTCTATACGGTGGACAGATGCGGACGCCAACGCTTGTTCCATTCAAAAATACTTCCGCGGTTTCATAAACTGTGCCGAGATTCAAAAACACTCTGCCGGAATCTTTTATCTTCCATGTAAACGTATGCTCATACCGCAGGATACCTGTCCGGTCTGCGAACTCCGGCTTGCAGGAGAGCGGAACAAGCTCTGTGATGGTCCCGACCTTCGTAAACCCGGACGCATCCGGATATCCCGTATAGCTTTGCGCATCCGCAAAGGAAACGTTCCATTCTCCATGCAAAGCCTCTTTCTTTTGCACAGTCCCCTGCCATGCCTGCTGCATCGGATACCCGTCCCAGTCGTCCTGCAGGAGGATGACCATGGATTCATAAGGCTTTAAGCATACGGAAACATACATGCATTCTTTTTCGCGGCGGACAGACAGCAGGCGCAGCGTATTCGTAAATGCGTCGTAAACGGCGGGAATCTGCGTTCCCGGAATCGAAAGTTCGGTTTTTAGTTCCTTTGACGGATGTTCCTGAAACAGCATGTACACCTCGCCGTCCGGCTGTATGTAGTGATAACAGACCAGATCTTTTTGCTTTTCTTTCGTCCTTACCGTTTTCCATTTCTCACAGGCATCCGCGACCTCTTTTAACGGGATGCAGGACGCCTGCTGCTTCAGCTGTTCTAACAATTCCAGGCTGCCGCCCGTAATCCCTGACGGATAAGCATCCGCAAAAAAGACCGGAACCTGGTTCTTACACAAGGCAAGCAGTTTTTTCGCCATTTGATCCGGAATGGTTTTCATTGCAGGTACGATAAGGCATTGATAACGGTTTTTGTTTACTGAAAATGACTGCTGATTCATTTTCTGTTCTGTCAGGTCATCCAGCGATACGACTGCTGCGCCGATTTGATTTGTGTCCAGTTCCCTGAGCACCAGTTCCAAAGGCTGTATCTGGCTGATCCATTCCCCTTCCGCCGGATACAGGACCGCCACAGCGGCATCCTGTATGCCTCCCTGCAGTAAATGGCACATCCTTTGCATATATCTGATCAGGATATGGAAATATCGAAACTGCGGATTATGCCCTCCCGCGTAAAAATGCGGTGCACAGTCCCAGTCCGGATATTGTTTTGGGTTAAACGCGTGCGGGACAAAATAATTGATGCCTCTGACAAGCAGATGGTCCGTAATCCACTTCATCCATTTAAGCCCTTCGTTCCATCCATAGGCGCCAAAGGCTTCGCACAGGGCTATCCCTTGTTTTTTTGGATCATTGTGTGCAATCGACGCACCCAGACGTGCCAGCGCATAATGATAAAACACGCCGTCATTTCCGCCTGTCGCAAATGCGTCATGATGAAACGCGTATCCCGGCGCAATCTGATTCGCGATTACATCAATTCCGGAAAAGGACTGCCCCTTTTGCGCCCGAAACAGATGTCCGGCGCCATATCCAAGACGCATATGCGCCCCGTTGTCCTCAATGTGATGCCCTATATATTTTACACCGTGTTCCTGACACCAGCTGCCAAGCACCTGCGTGAAATTTTCCGCATAGAGCGTTGTAATCGTATCCATATAGGCATAGCGGACTTCTTCCATCGTCTGATCTGAAGAATCAGCAAATAAAAACGGCAGATACTGCTTCGGAAACGGCAGAAGCTTGTCTAAATCTTCGCGCCATGGCAGTACCATTTGCGCACGTCCGATGCTTTTATCCATTCCCTTGGCATTGCCGAACCGTGGCTCATCGGAAAAAAACGCGGTGATTGTCGTGCCAAAATCATCTTTAAAGTGCGCGTAATGCGGTTCGTATACCGCTTCGATCAATACCTGGGTGGCTTCTTTGATCAGAGGATTCAGGTAGTCTTTGGTACTCTCTTCCCCGCCTGCACGCGTCGTAAACATCACGAATACGCTCCAGTTCCCTTCCGGAATATCCCAGTATAAGATCCCATCCTGAATCTGATCCGTAAGTTCTATGAACGTCTGCGGCAATACCGCATCCATCCTGGCATCTGTCCTGACATCTGTCCTGGCACCCATCCCGACATCTATCCCAGTCGCAGCCTCATCCGCGCGCTGCGCCGCGTAGATCCCGAGTATCGTATCCTGGCTTCTGTCCTCTTTGCTGCCGGGCCTGCCTTTTAAAAAGCGCATATTCAGCCTTGCGTACTGCAGCGGGCCTACGACGTCAAAGCGCCGGCAGTCCAGATACGTTTTCAAATACTGCGGATATTTTTCCGCCACAAGCCCATTGGCATACCCGGTTGGGAAATGGGAGTCGTCTAAAATCCACACCTCCATCTGCGCTTTCTTTGCCTTTTGGATAATGAATCCAACATCTTCCCACCACTTTTCTTTTACAAACTCCGGATGCGGCCGTGCTTCCACACAGACGCCGCCGCACCCGCACGCATGAATCTGATCCATATATTCGGACAAAATCTCTTTGTTTTCCCCATGCTGCCAGAAAAACGGTACAACCGCATTTTTTTCCTGTCCGCACAGAACCTCCTTTAACCGCTCCATATGCCGATTCCCCTCTTTCTTTTTGTATCCGCTGTTTGCTTTATGCTTCCGGATCTTCCCTGTTTTGTATCTGCTGTATGCTTTATGTTTCTGCTGTTTGCTTTATGCTTCCAGATCTTCCCCGTTTGATGCGATGACTTTTTTATACCATGCAAACGATTTTTTCTTATACCGCGCAAAGCTTCCGTTTCCGGCGTCATCCAAATCCACATAGATGAACCCATACCGCTTGCTCATCTCTCCCGTAGACGCGCTGACTAAGTCAATGCATCCCCAAGGCGTATATCCCCACAATTCCACGCCGTCTTCTTCCACGGCTGCCTTCATCGCCTGGATATGCGCCTTTAAATACGCGATCCGGTAATCGTCATTTACGGTAAAAGAGCCTTTGCCGTCCGAAACGAGCTCATCCTTAGCCCCTAAGCCGTTTTCCACAATAAACAGCGGCTTCTGATAACGGTCATACAGCGTATTCATCGTAATTCGAAGACCCATCGGATCAATCTGCCATCCCCATTCGCTTTCCTTTAAATAAGGATTCTTTGTGCCTTTGAACGCATTTCCGGATGCCTGTTCCACGTCTGTGCGCGTTGTAATGCAGCGTGTGGAATAGTAAGAAAATCCGATAAAATCAACCGTATGCTCCCGCATGACCTGTTCATCCTCACCTGATAACGGAAGATGCAGCCCCATGCGGTCAAACATTTTTTTCGCGTAATTCGGATAATACCCTCTCGCCTGCACATCTATAAACATCATATTGGCACGATCCTGCATCTTTGCTTCCCAGATATCCTGCGGCATACAGCAGTATGGATAATAATCGCCCGCGGCCATCATGCATCCCACTTTGTTCTCCGGGTCAATCTCATGCGCGATTTTTACCGCCCATGCAGATGCGATCAGCTCGTGATGCGCGCTTAAATATTTGGCTTTCTCCTCGTCCTCGCCCTCTTCAAATACAAGGCCGGCTCCCATAAACGGAAGATGCAGGATCATATTGATTTCATTAAATGTCAGCCAATAGTGCACAAGCCCTTTAAAACGCGTAAACAGCACGGTTACCAGCCGCTTATAAAACTCTGTCAGTTCGTAGTTTTTCCATCCGCCATATTTTTCGATCAGATGAATCGGGCAGTCAAAATGCGTAATCGTAACAAGCGGTTCGATGCCGTATTTTTTGCATTCTTTAAATATGTCCTCATAAAACCGTAGCCCTTCTTCATTCGGCTGCGTATCATCCCCGTTTGGAAAGATTCTGCTCCACGCAATCGACAGGCGGAACGTCTTAAATCCCATTTCCGCAAACAGCGCCAGGTCTTCTTTGTAATGGTGATAAAAATCAATGCCGGCTAAGGCCGGATAATAAAAACCCTCTTCCAGCTCCAGCATCTTTCTTTTTCCAAGCATCACCGGAAAACGCTGTTCCCCATGCGGAATCACGTCCACATTCGCAAGTCCGCGGCCGCCTTCTTTATATGCCCCTTCACACTGATTCGCGGCTGTTGCGCCGCCCCATAAGAAATTTTTCGAAAATCCCATTGTTTTTACACTCCCTTTCTCGCTATGATCAGCGCATCCTCTGTAAACGGATGCATTTCGACAGCTGTGATACCGTCTTTGACCGAATAGCCGGCGTATGTGACAAACCGCTCTTTCAGTCCGAGCACACGAATGTCCCATCCTGTCAGATCTGCTTTTAACCGTATGGTTGTGTTAAACGGCACATAGACAAGCAGCAGCCCTTCGCCGCACGCCGCGGCCCGAATGTCCGTCGTCTTGTTTACCAACAGCTCCTGCTTTGGCAAAAGCGCTGTAACGCCAAGCTCTTCGATCAGCATTTTCAAATATCCATAGTCCCAGGCGCCTTCAAATGCCATCGCCTCTTCCCACGATTTCGGCATATCAAAGCCCTCGCCCAGCTGCATGGCAAACCCTTTTTTTACTTTATGCCAGCTGTAAATGCCAGCCGCGCCATACGTAACGCCTGCACAGGCTCCCGACAAAACGCTCACATAGGCTGCCCGGCGGACATCCGCCCGTCTCCAGCGGCCGTACATGTTCCCGGAATATCCCATCTCTTCATAACATGGTTCCGCATTGATGAGCGGCTTTCCCGGATATTTGCGCTGCATTTCCTCACTCAGGGAATACGGCATCGACAAATCCTTTGCATTATGCCCGCTCTGATAAAAACACAGATCTAAAAACGCGTACAATTCCTCTGGAATATAGGAATACCTCCCTTTGATGTGCGTCGTATACAGGCACTCCGGCGCAAATCCTTTTAAGATCCGCGCGGCATGCACATAATAGTCTTTTGTCTCTTCTTCCGGAAAATCCGTATCCCCGCTTATAATATAGATCGGTTCAAACGCGGTAAACACCTCATGTACTTTTCGGACATACGACTCAATCGCATCAAACGGAAGAATACCGTCCGGCATCATATTGGACGCCCACGTACCCGGCACATAATTACACCATAAGACAACCAGCGCCAGTTCAAACCCTTCCTGCTTTGCCTTCTGGCACATATGGGCCGCATGCGCAAAATAAGCGTCGTCTAACTGATGCGGATCGTTATTTAAAAACGGCTGATAAGCAAGGTCTGTCGCAGACGCATCCCACTGCGGCAGGATATTGATCTGCAGGGCATTAAAGCCCTGTACCTTTCTTTTATACAGATAATAATCCCATTCTTCATCTGTAATATTCGTAAACGCCGACCAGCAGGTATCTGCCAGATAAAAAAAAGGCTTTCCATCTTTGACGAATGTTTTTTGATTGTCTGCAATCTGAAGCATATGCTTTCCCTTCTTTCTGATTATTTTTTTCTTATCTAATTATTTCTTTTTTACTGACCATTTCTTTTTTCTGATTATTTCGTGTTTTTTCTGACGATGAGACACCAGTCTTCCTGATCCGGTTTCACTGGAATGTCCCAGGTATTTGTCTGTACTTCAAATTCATGGATTTTGGCATCATACTGTCCGCTTCGCGGGTCAAACCACTGCATTTGATAAACACCCGGAAGAAAACCTTGCACCGCGCCGCCCTTTCTGGCCGCCTGCGGATAATAAAATACCCAGCGCTCCCGGTCTTTGGTAACGGTAATCAAAGGCATTTTCTTTCCAAACGGATTGCCGTCCGCTTCCTGTTTTGTCTGATCAAACGTATGATTCATGGTATGATACGGATACAGCTCCCAGAACTTTTGCTCTTCATAAAATCTGCGCATATATCCCATCTGCGCACCGCCCGGAGCGTCAATCGCCTCCGCCCATGTAATATCAAACCGGTTAAACACAGACATCGGATTGTCCTGTCCTTTTTCCCAGACCACATCCCAGATACCCTGCGCCCCATACGTATAACCGCAGCCGCCGGCCTGCATGGACAGATAAGCAACCCGCCTTACCATCGCGTCCGTACACAGCCGGGTGCCGTTTTCTTCCAGCGTTGAACAGTATTCGTAAAAGGCTTCCCCTTCCACAAAAGGCTTATTGCCATATTTCTTTAAAAACGCAAGATAGTCATTTGCCCGCACCACATAATCTCCATGCCCTGCCTGATTCAGGGTAAAGTCCATCCAGTCTTCCTCCTGATAATAACAGGCAAACGGACGTTCGTTCGTATAATGCGCAGTCATCGGATGATGGTAGCTGTCAGACACATGTATCGTCAGCGCCACTTTTCTCCAAGCTTCTATATAAAACGGCTGCTTTGCCTTATCATATCCGCCCGTCTCTCCGGCAAGCGTCCATACGATCGGCAGCGCACCGTAACGGGCGATGATATAACGGGCGAGCTGCTTATATTTTTCTTCCTGATTCTCAATCGACATAAACCATGCCAGCCCTAAGGCATTCACAATCCCTTTGTCCGCCAGATAATACATTCTGCGGTCCAGCTCGTTTTGATAAAACTCCACATTTGGCAGGCCCGCCTCATCCCAGTAAAAACGATTTCCGCCCATGCACGCATCACTGCGTAAATTGGTCTGATAGACCGTATAGCCCTGTGCGGCACGCTTATCAATCATGCCCCGGAACATACTGTCCATGGCCGGATGATTGGACGCATCCCATTTTTCCCGGTAAGCAAACTCCCAGTGCGTATCCCCCAGCCAGAAAAACGGCGTCCCGTCCGCATAAGTAAAATACCGCTGATCCTCACTGATCTTTAAAAATCCATGCTTATAAATGTCCAGACCGCCTGTATACGGAATGCACTCCACCTGTCCCGTGATATGATCCAAACCGGAATCTTCCCTGGCACTTAGCCGATAACTCCAGATGCCTGTCTCGGTCGGCGCAAATGAAACCACATAGCTTCTCCCGCCGTCCCAATAAGCTTCTCTTGTAACCACTCTGCCGGACGGCGCTGTAAAAGCCGCCGTAACCGTACAGTCTAAAAAAGGATTTTCATAGCTTTTGCTGCTCTCAAATTCCAGACAAACCACTCTGTATCGCTGTACGCGATGAATCTCATTCATATTCAAAGCCCCCTTTCTCTCGCAAGGGAAACTGCCAGCCGCACAAGTGTCTCACCGTCTTGCGCACAGATAAATCCTGCGGAAATCTGTTCTTTTGTATGTTCGATACAGAGCTTTTCATAATTGGCAAGACTGCCGTAAAGCTCTTTTAAAAAGGCAGGCGAAAACGCTTCCTGATGCCCAAACAACGGATCCTGATCAGACGAAGGATCTACAAAGCTCTGGCCCGGCTCCACCATGCTGGACGCATAATACCGCCCGGTCGGATAGTCCAGCAGACACGTACGCAGCCCGCCTACCGTATTGCCAAACACATCTTTCCGGTTATTTCCGCTTGCATCCGCCGGTATTCTCCTACAGCTGTTAGGGCCTCTTCCTTCCCTGACCCAGCAAAACAGATTCCGAAAAGCACCCGCAAATAAAATCTGGGACGGATAATCATTTCCATGCGCATGTTTTCCAATATACGCAGGCAGCATGCCGATTCTCTTCAAATCCTGATCTTCCTTATAATAATCGACATAACTGTACATCGTATCATGGCTGGCTCCGGTCACTTCATACTCACGATACAGAAAATACGGATAATCACTGTCCGCCCGTTTTGTCCGAAACGCGTCAAACCCATTGTTTTCACTTTCCGTCTGCACGGATATGAAAGGCTGTTCCACATGCTCCACCCGCCGCAAGCGAAAATGATAATCCATCAAAGCTTCATATTGATTCACCGGGACAATCAGATTCCTTACCCCGCCGCCGGCCAGGTATCCGTCAAACACCTGTCCGTCTCTTTTCACTTCTTTCCGGTACGCAAAGCTGTTGACATAACGGAACAGATAACACGCCGACTGCGACCAGCCCGTCAGATAAATATATCGGTTGTTTATCATACGCACCGGATTCATCGCATCCTGCCCACGAAGCAACCACGCCAAATCCGTAAGCATATCCCAAAACAGCCCCGTTTCATAATGAATATCCAGATCCGGCAAAATCTTCCGCTCTCTGATCTGCTCTTGCGTAAACGGAAACGGTTCATCCATACGCGGATTGGCCCAGGACAAACGGCCATAACGCGCTTCGTCAAACTCTTTGAGCTTAGCTATCGTATTCGGCTTGCTCGTAATGCCGACATAAATATCACCGTCACGCATCAGCTTTTCATATCCTAAGATCCACATCCGTTCAATTTCCATAAAAGACGTTGGATTAATAATTTCTACCACAATATTGCCGCTGGCCCTGTCTGCCTGCTTTGGCATCCGCACGACCAGACGGTTTACATAGGGAACATCCCAGTCCCTGACCGCAACGTCTCCCATCTCTCCGATACTTTCATATATATTTGCGGTTCCTTCTATATAAAATTCTTTTTCGATATATCCATATGTCTCAAAATCAATGTAACGCGCAGCGCTCGCAAACGGGTAGCTGGAGGCGCTTATCGGAATTTCCTGCAAACTTTTTATCATAATGCTTTCTCCTTTCGGGGCTTAAAACGATTTCCTGCACAAAATGGCGAAAATTCAATATCATGCAGCAGAATTGACATTGTGGTGCGTTTCTTTTGGTGGCTATCCGGACGCCGGTGAGGGGGAAATGACCTGGCTTGCGGCTCCTACTCCAGAATGCTTAGGGATTCTTAACATTCTGGAGTAGGAGCCGAAATCCAGGC
>CAOKJJ010000192.1 GCA_948468465.1 uncultured Eubacterium sp.
GCCACTGGCTGTAAGCCAGGGGCGGACTACGCGACGCGACCGGACGGAGCCACAGCGTCCATGCAGAATGCTTAGGAATTCTTAACATTCTGGAGTAGGAGCCGAAATCCAGGCCCCGCCCCTCATCCAGCGTCCGCATAGCCAACAAAAATCAGCCCCCAAAGAACCCATGGCAGTAAATTCTTTGAAGGGCTGTTTTTCAACTGTTTAAAAGAATCTGTCCTGTTTAAGATTCTAAGATGTCAGGTAATCGGAGCCGGGTTGAAAATGCACAGGTCGTTATGGAACCCGTACTGGTCGCTGTAAGTCTTTTTCAAACCGCTTGCGACATCTAAAATCATATGAAAGATTTCTGTTCCGACATCCGCGATCGTTTTCTTTCCGGAAGCCGCGTCTCCCGCTGAAATATCTATCATATCAAACCAATGGTCTTTCATCTCGTTACGGCTGCATACTTTGATCACCGGGCTGATCTCTAAGCCATATGGTGTACCGCGTCCGGTCATAAATACCTGCAGTCCGATGCCGCTGGCTAACTGGCTTGGCCCGCAGACGATATCGCTGGCCGGCGTTGCCGCGAAAATCAATCCATGTTTGGTTGGCCTTTGTGCCGGAGACAGCACTTCCACAATGGGACTTGTACCGCTTTTGGCGATGCTTCCCATTGCCTTTTCCACGATATTGGCCAGTCCGCCTTTTTTATTGCCTGGCGTAGGATTCGCATCCCTGTCCACGCCGCCCTGTTCCAGATAATGATCGTACCAGCGCATTTCCTCGGCCAGACGGTCACGGGTATGCGCGTCTATGCAGCGTGCGGCTAACATCGGCACACCGTCACGTACCTCTGTTACTTCGCTGAACATAACCGTTGCGCCGCCGCGTACCAGCATATCGGCTGCATATCCCGCGCTTGGATTTGCGGAAATGCCGGAAAACGCGTCGCTGCCGCCGCACTGCATCCCGATTAACAGTTCACTTAACGGAAGTTCTTCCCTTCTGCGCTTGTTTAACTTTTGCAGCTTTTTTTCCGCCATCGTCATAATCGCCTGCATCATGGCATCGTGGCCCGGATAATCCTGAAGTGTCAGTACGTTTTCCGGCGTGATGTCTTCTTCCGGCAAAATACGGTCATACGTTAATTTCTCACATCCAAGCCCTACGACCATAATTTCTCCGCCAAAATTCGGATGCCTGATCAGATTCGTAACCGCGCGGATTGGAATGTGCGCAAGCGGCGCGTTGATCGCCACCCCGCAGCCATAAGGATGCGTAACAGCCACGACTCCATCCACATTTTCGTATTTTGGCAGCAGCTCCTGTTTGATTTTTTCAACGGCCACCTTTAACACGCCTGCCGCGCACTGAACCGTTGTAACAATTCCTAACAGATTTTTCGTGCCTGCCCATCCGCTGGCATTCCGATAGCCCATCCACGTTGTACGTACCGGCTTAGGCAAATCTTCCGTCGGAACAAGGTTCGTGCCGTATTCCATATTTTCCACCGAAGGGGACTCCGGCAAAAGCAGCATATGCTCGTTGATCCAATCTCCTTTTTGAATGTCATCTTTTGCATATCCAAGTACTACGCCGTAGCGAATGATTTCCCCATTCTTTGGAATTTCACATAGCGCAATTTTATGCGCCTGCGGAATATCCTGATTTGCGGTCAGCCCGTCCTCAATGAGCGTTCCCGCCGCGATATCCTGGATGGCAATCGCCACATTATCCCGTGCATGGATTTTCATATATTTACATGCATCCATAAAAACATGCTCACCCGCTTTCTTTTGTTTTTACCATTTTATTCGCCGTCCAACAGCAATACCGCAACATCATTCACGTTCGTCCCGGTCGCTCCTGTCATAATGAGTCCGTCACATTTTTGCAGTGCATGATACGCATCATTGCGCCGCAGCACTTCATAAATATCTATTCCCTGTTCCGCCAGCCTGTCTTTGGTCTGCCAGTCGCAATATCCGCCTGCCGCGTCCGTCGGGCCATCCGTGCCGTCACTGCCTACACTAAATACCGCCGTCCCGACAAGTCCCGCTATGCCGGACGCTGCTGAGAGTGCCAGCTCCTGATTGCGGCCGCCCATCCCGTTCCCCGTCAGATGCACAACCGTCTCCCCGCCGGCTATAAAAGCCATACGTTTTTTGCACGCTGCATGGCTCTTTGCAATCGAAGCCAGAAACGAACCTGCCTGACTTGCCTCGCACATCAGCTGATCCGTCAAAATCATTGTCTCATAGCCTAATGCGCTGCACGCCTGCGAAGCAGCAAGGCACAAATTTTTCACACTTCCGGTAATCTGCGTTTCCACATTTGTCAGCTCTTTCGGCGTTTCCGTCTCCAGACACTTTTTTGCCTGCGCGCTAAGTCTTAACTGGTACTTATCGGCGATCGCAAGCGCCATTTCACAGGTAGACGTATCCGGATAAGCAGGACCAGATGCAATCATATCCAAAGGATCCCCAAGGATATCGCTCAGCACGATACTGAATACATGCGCCGGCTCACAGATTTTTGCAAACTTTCCGCCTTTTACGCCGGAAAGCCGTTTGCGTATCGTATTCATCTCTACAATATCCGCCCCGCACGCCAACAGCTGTTTTGTAATATCCGCCAACTCTTCTCCTGTGACAAGCGGCTGTTCAAACAGCGCAGAGCCGCCGCCCGAAAGCAAAAACAGCACAGTATCTTCTTTTTTCAATTTATCGACAAGCGCAAGGGCCGCCCTTGTCCCACGATAAGAGTTCTCATCCGGCACCGGATGTCCCGCTTCATAGCAGTGCATACGCGCAATGTCACCCTTTACATGCGCATACTTTGTAATCACAACGCCGCGTTCGATTCGGTTTCCTAAGATTCCCGCTGTCGCATGCGCCATCTGCCACGCTGCTTTTCCGGCGGATACCACATAGATTTTGCCGCTGTCAAACTCCCTGCCTTTTAGCGCCTGCTCTACCGCCTGGTCCGGCAGAACTTTTTGTATTGCCTGTGCAATGATATCATCCGCATCTTTCCGTAACGACTTCATTTTTATCTCTCCCTTTTATGTTCAGATTAATCCGGCTCGCTCCATTTCTGTGCGTATCTTTTGAAGCACTGGCCCCTCTGGTGTTGCCAGACTCGGCGCATACGGCAGTCCAATCTGTCTGCCCCTTAAATTTGCCATATCTTTAGAAGCTACCGGAAAGCTGGCTGCGTCCATGGAAAGGCGAACCGGATTCAGCTTAAACTGTGCTTCCAGCGATCCTTCCAAATCTCCCTGCACATACTTATTATATACATCTGCAATCAGCTCCGGCATAAAATTGCCTGACGTACAGACTCCGCCGACAGCTCCGTGGCACATAGACGCATACAAAAGCGTATCCTTGCCGCCAAACACTTTGAAGCCGACATCTCTTGTCCTGCGGATAAATTCCGCCGTCTGTGTAATATCTCCGCTTGTATCCTTCATTCCAACAATATTTTCCACTTCATGGGCAAGACGCTCTACCAGATTCCCGGACATTGTATAGCCAACTCTGCCTGGATTATTGTATAAAAGCACCGGCGTATCCGCAACTGCCGCCGCGATCGCCTGAAAATGCCGGAACAGTTCTTCTTCTGTAGGCTTTAGAAACATTGGCTGCAAAACGGAAATGCCTGCCGCTCCATTTGCTGCTGCCATCTTTGCCAGACGGATGCAGGTTTTGGTACGAATCGCGCCGATTCCAAAATAAACAGGGACCCTGCCTGCCGCCTGATCTACCATGATCTTAAGGCCGCGCTCCATCTCCGGTTCTTCCACCATATAAAACTCGCCATTGCTTCCAAAGATTAAGATGCCGTGCATGCCGCCTTCGATCACATAGTCCACATGCTCCCTTGTTTTTTGCTCGTCAATCCGTTCATCCGCATCTATCGGCGTAATAATCGGAACAATGACCCCTTTGATATATTCTGTATTCACTTTCATACCTCCTGTTTTTGCTGCATTTAATGAATGAACATCGACAAAACGAGCAGCTCGATAATACCGACACCTGCCATAATCAGAGAGATTGCTGTCTTACACCGAACCTGGTCTTTTAATTCCGTCACGCCAAACATACCGTTCCATACCCAAAAGCCGCTGTCATTAAAATACGAAAATGAAATCGCTCCAACACAGCAGGAAACAGCCATCAATAGCGGACTGACAGAAATCGCCCCGATCAAAGAAGCAGATAAGGATGCTGCCGTTGTAATTGCTACCGTTGCAGAACCAAGCGCGATACGCATTAACGCCGCAATAATAAACGGAAGCAGAATTGCAGGCAGCGGCATTTTCATAACAACTTCGCCAAGCGCGTCTCCAACGCCGCTGACTTTAATCACATTTCCCAGTGATCCGCCGGCGCCTGTAATCAGCATAATGATACCTGTGCTCTTGATCGCGTCATCCATTACATGCAGCACTTCTTTCGTCGGATCTTTTGCCATCAGCCCATATATTGCTATCAGTGTACCGATGGAAAGCGCCACGATCGGTGAACCAAGAAACGCAAGCAGGGAAACGCTTTTTCCTATCATTCCTACGATCGTATTCGCTAAAATCAAAATCAATGGGACAATAATCGGCGCAATCGAAACGCCCAGTCCCGGAAGTTTTTTCCGGCCGATCATCCGGTCCAGTTCTTCCATGGATTTTATGTATTCCTGTTTAAACTCTTTTCTTTCAAATCCGCCGTCGTCTGTTGGGATCTGATAAATCTTCTTTCCGATGCTCTGGCAGTAAAATACAGCCACAATGAGCATTGGAATAGATATCAGCGAACCGCAGATAATCATCTGTCCCACATCAGCGCCAAGCATGCTGGCTGCTGTCGTAGGGCCTGGCGTCGGAGGCACCAGACAGTGTGTCAGCTGTAAGCCCGCCGCCATTGCAAGTGCAAGGCCTATTAAGGATTTCCCGGTAACTTTGGAAATAGCCTTGCAAAGCGGTGCAAAAATAACAATTGCGGAATCTGCAAATACCGGAATTGCAATAAACCATCCGGTAATTGCCAGTGCCCATTCTTCTTTTTTCTTTCCAACGGCTTTGATAAACGAATACGCCATTTTCTCAGCCGCGCCTGATTTTTCCAAAATGCCGCCCATCATAACGCCCAGTCCAATAATAATACCTGTACTTTTTAACGTATTTCCAAATCCGTCCTGAATAGCTGTTACCAGACCTGTAATCGTCGTTCCGTCTTCCGCCGTTACATTTACAAACGGCATGCCGCCGATAATGCCCGTAATGCCTGACGCAATCATCAGCGCAATAAACGTATGCACCTTTGTCTTAGACACAAGTACAACCATCACCGCGATACCTACGATCAGTCCGATCAGCATACGTGTAGATTCATTCATTTTTCTCACCTCATTATATTACACAAAAGTCCCCTCTTTCAACTACTAATGGACCGTACAACGCTGCAGTTTTATGGTTGCTTACGTTCACGCCTGCGGCGTCCACAGCAGCAATTCCCTCCTACAGCGTTGATACGTTGCCAACAGTCCATTTTTTCATTTATAAAAAAGCAGCCCCTTATTGATTTATGTTTTTCATGATCTTATGTTATTTCATGATCTTATCCGTTCTTACTGCTCTTTCACAATGCTTGTACCTGAAATCTTTTCATAGTATTTCACGATACTGTCATGGTCTTCTTTTTCGCATCCTTCTGCTTTTAAGAACTGCATCACTTCCATCAGCTGTGCGGTTAACGGCACTGGTGAATTGATCGCATGAGCCGCGTTTAACGCGTTTGTCAAATCTTTAATATGCAGTTCAATACGAAAGCCCGGATTGTAATTTCCTGCCAGCATCATCGGCGCTTTTGCATCCATAACCGTGGATCCTGCAAGTCCGCCGCGGATTGCCTGATATACAAGCTCCGGATCCGTACCGGCTTTTTTTGCGAATGTAAGCGCCTCGGATACCGCTGCAATGTTTACCGCTACCACGATCTGATTTGCCAGTTTTGCCACATTTCCGGAACCAAGCTCACCGACATATACAACCGAACCAGCCATCACCATTAATAAATCATAATACTTGTCAAACAGCTCTTTCTTTCCGCCCACCATAACAGACAGCGAACCGTCAATCGCTTTCGGTTCTCCGCCGGATACCGGAGCGTCCAGCATATCAATACCTTTTTCCGCAAGTTCTGCGCCAATCTTTTTGCTTTCCACAGGATCAATCGAACTCATGTCAATCAATACCGTGCCAGGCTTTGCTGTCTCAGCAATTCCGCCCTCGCCGAACACTGCTGCCCGCACATGCGGAGAGTTCGGCACCATCGTAATAATGACTTCACATTCACTGGCCACCTGCGCGCCATTTTCCGCACCTTTCGCGCCCATCGCGGTTAATTCCTCTACTGATGACTTGTTAAAGTCGCAGACAACAAGATCATGGCCTGCCTTTACCAGATTTTTGCTCATTGGCTTTCCCATAATGCCTAAACCAACAAATCCAACCTTCATTTTCGTTTCCTCCTTGATTTTTATTTAGAAGTTGTATTTCGTATCGTTCAACGTTATTATATTTAAATATGCATAATTTTACTATGGAAATACATGCTAAAAAATAAAATATTTTTAGTTTTATATGCATTATCTTTCAAATAATAACATTTTTTATTTCATATATTTCATTGTTTGAAATTCAACATTTTCATTCTGAAGTATTGCATTATTAACTACAAAATGTTAATATAAATAAGCACATACAATTGTTGAGAGGAAAGGAGTCCCCTATGACTATGACACAAAAAATTTCTGAATCGGAATTGGTACTGATGAAAATCATCTGGAAAAACGGAGGAACAGCTTTATATTCCCTGATTATGGAAGAACTGGAAAAAGACGGAAATAAATGGAAAAATAACACGGTACTCACCCTGCTTTCCCGTCTGGCAGGGAAAAAATACTTGAAAATAAAAAAAATCGGCAGACGAAATGAGTACATCGCTGCTGTAACAGAGGAAGAATACCAGTCCATGCAGACCGAAAGCTTTCTTGATGCCGTGTATGGAGGAAACGTAAAAAACTTAGTATCTACGCTGCTGCGGCAGGAAATTCTTTCAGCAGATGAATTAAAAGAGATTGAGTCTTTTTGGCGAAAAGAAAATGAAGATGCAGAATAAGCAAAAAAGGCATCTGGCAATATCCCATCCATATCGCCAAATGCCTTTCTTTCCTTTTAAATCTACGCTTCTCCAATTCCCTCCATGACTTCCATCAGTTTTTCATACGCTTTTTCACTGGCAGCCCCGTAAATGACCTCCAGATCACCGCAGTCCATAACTACAACCATATGGTCATAACAATTACTGTAAAAACTCATGTCCATTTCAATCCATCCATGAAGTTCATACGTCTTTTTTTTCAGTTTGGATTGTATCACTTTCAGCTCATCTTCTGTAAGCCATCGCACAAAGTCATCCGCCTGATAAGAAAACGCAAATACCGCTTCATACGACAGCACAGACTGCAGAAATTCACTGACGCTTCCTGCACAGACCGTCCAGTTTTGCCTGTCCATCGTCACATATACAGGCGGGTCCGTTTCTGCTAAGTCAGCTCTTCGAATGCCCGCCTGACAGCAGCCCTGATTTTCATTTAACAGTATCAGATATTCACTGTTTTTTAACCATTCCTCTGTCTGAAAATCCTGCGGACGGATCCACCGATCCTGTCCTTCGTGCAGCTGGCGTGTGCTGCCGGCTTCGCCCCAAAAATCTTCCAGTACTTTTGGCAGTGCGCCGAAAAGCTCTTTTACCTTTTCAATGTCTTCTTTTGCATATCCCTCTGTCAGTTCTGCTGCGTACAGCTGTTTTATCATATCAAGAATATTCATTCGCTTTGCTCCCCAATTTAAAATCATTTATTATAAATATATATCGGCTAATGGTATCCATTATTTGAGCAATTTCGACAAAATATTCATAATTTTTCCAATCATTTTATGATAACTATCCAATGAATCAACCTGCCAGCCGTGCAGTCACCCCATAAAAATATCCGCTTGGATTTTCGACGTCATCCTGCCCTAACTTCATCCAGCCTGTTTTGGTTCCGTTTGAAAACTGCACGTAAAAACGATTCTGCACATATTTCAATTTTGTCAGTTTTAAAATATCCTTTGGCTTTGCTGTATAAGAAAGATTTTTTAAATCCGTATTTTTATAAAAACGAATCTTTTTCTTCGCCTGAAACTTATTCTCCTGAAAAAGGCTGCCATATGCATCCTCATTCATCATCGTTTTGCCGAGAGTGCTTTTTCCCTTCATCGTATTCGATTTTAACTGCAGCTTTCCTTCTTTTAGCATATAACTGCTGGTCCACCGAACCTGGCCGATCTCATCAAACTGCATCCGATACGTGACAGCTATCTTTGCGTCTGTCATATTTGTTACTTCCGCCCATGAATTTGTCAATGGATACTGCTCATCCAGCAGCTTTCCTTCTTCCACCAGCTTATGATCCCTGGCATCGTACACGTAAAAACGATCCATAACAACAAAGTCATTGTCCGAACTGGCAGCAATGCGCAAAAAAATATTCGCATCATCCATCGCTAAATAATCTGCCGTAATGTTAGTGATATTCATGCCTTCATAAGATAATGCTTCTTTTCCGTCAACCAAAAAACTTACATTGGAAAAAAACATATCATACGCATCATATGAAATTTTCAGTTCCAGTTTTTCCTCCCTGCCATCTCCATCTAAGTCTGCTTTGCAAACCGTTTTCGCCCCGCTTCCTAATACAGCCGTTTTTTGACAGCAGCTTGTACACTTACGCACCCTGATACCATAAACAGTACCGCCATCAAAAACATACCGCCCATCCACAGCCTCATACACTCATAACCTTAAATTCCCGGGTATATGTTGTCACTACGCCCGATAATCGTCGTGCTTTGG
>CAOKJJ010000193.1 GCA_948468465.1 uncultured Eubacterium sp.
AAACATAACTTTCATTTCAAAATATATCTAACTCTAACAAACCCATTTGATAAAAATAATATATGTTACCTAATATTTCCAAGCGTAAACTGCATTCTATTGAACTTTGCTTGTAGCTTTATTATGGACATTATTATCTTTTCTATTAATGATATTATATCTCTGTTCTATATTCTTCACAAGCAAAATAACCGTCTAATGGCTCTAAAATATACTCTATAAAATAATAAAATCAGCAGAACACCTTGCTTTTACAGGCATCCCGCTGATTCACAACCTTGCTAACATTTACAGATTGTTGAAAAAAGAGCCTTTTATCAATAATCACACATTCCGAAAGTTCTCAAACGTCTTATACAAATCCAACTGTCCCCACCCCCACTCTCTATTCGGATACTCCCTCAAATTATCCCGCACCGCACCGCGAATAAAATAATTCTTTATATTCGCAGTCGTAGCCGATATATCATTTCTCTGTACTCCGGTCCACTCCAGCATCAGCGCTCCCGCCCCCGCAGTAATCGCTGCTGCCACGCTGGTTCCGCTGCGTGTTTCGAACTTTCCTTCTCCAACCGGGCCGTATACATCCACCGCAGGCGCCGCGATATCAGGCTTTATCATATTATTTGCCGTATATCCGCGCCCGGATTCAAAATAAATGCTGCCGTCCACCCCATTATAACCAGCAACGGTAATCGGAGCCTCCGCATCAGAAGGTACTGTAATTGTTGTGTCCGGATTCGATCGGATAAAAATCACGTCTCCCTTTATCATATCTGTCATCGGCAGCCATACATGGTAAATTCCATCTGCGAAATTACGTACAGATACATTGACTACCCATACTCCCGGTATCGGTTTTTCAAATCTGATATAAATCAGCTCATTTCTATTTGCTGCCCCTGTAAGCAAATAATCAACGGTCACAATTGTTCCTTCAAATAAAAACCGATATTCCGTATGACTGCCAGGCGCCGTAGGCAGCGCGCGAAATCGTTCTCCGGTTGGCGATATGACTGTCACTTCATACAATTCTGGAGCCATAGCCCACATTTCCGCAATAAATCCTTCTACTCCATCTGAAACACTGATTTCCACATGTTCCTGCGCATTTTGTCCTGGAATGCCTCCCAGAAAATGGTGTCTCTTATCTGCTTCATTTCCGCATGCTACGGACACGCACCGCTGCCTGCGGTTTGCCACCTCGTTCAGCGTATTGGCCAGCGGACTGCCGCCGCCGCGATTTCCCATATTTGTACCCAGTGCGATGCAGATGGACAACGGCTTGCGCAGTTGTGCGGCAAGCATATTCAGATAGCGAACGCCCGCCATAATGTCGTTTTCCTGAAACACGGGTGTCTCATCCGGAATAAAATAAAAATCTCTCAGATACTGCTTCGCCCGCTTTAATTGTACAAATGCGATATCACAATTTGGCGCCGCTCCGCTAAACTGGTTGCTAAAATCTTCGGATCCTGCTGCCAGAGCCGCCAGGAAAGTGCCATGTCCATCCGCGTACGGTATTTTGGCCGTCATGGAATCATGATTTTTCATCAGTTCTTCATTGATCTGATCTCTTGTAAATTCGGTTCCATACAAAAATCCTTTTGGCGGCATCCCGCTGCGGTCTTCCTGGTTCCAGATGCGTTCTACCCGTGTCGTGCCATCCGTATTGCAAAAAAGAGGATTCGTATAGTCAAAATCCGTATCAATAAACCCAAGCAGGACTCCTCGTCCTGTCAGCGCCAAATTTGGCTGGTCACGAACTTTTAATATACCGCTCTCCCCTAACGCAACATTATTCAGCAACCCAAAGCACTTTGGAATGACTCCATATGAAAGTTCTCCTGTTTTCAGCGTTCTGCCTCTCATATGATCATACACTGCCACAAAATCTTCATCCAGCTCCTGTACACAATAATCGCCTGGCGGTATGTCCTCCAGATATTCTCTCGGTGCAAGAAAATCAAAGTAATCATTTGAGTAAATCGCTTCTTCACAATCCGGCATAAAAATCTCCTGACACATTTTTCTATTCTATTTTATCATATGAAAAATGGATGGCTACCGTTCATTCCCGAAACAGAATCACTGCCATCCATACATTTTCCGCACTATTCAGAAAATACAATACTCGCATGATGCATCCGTACTTCATTCAGCATCGCTTCTGTCGGCTCCACCTTCACTTCCTGCAGCATCCCCTGGCTTGCAAAAATCATACTATAGATATGATGCTGTGCATTGCCGGAAGAATAGTCACGAACTTTCAGCTGCGGATTCGAATGATAGTGGTCCAGTCTGTGCGACTGCACCGGCGCCATACACTGCAGTTCACTCAGTGTATACGTCGCCAGTTTTTTGCGTTTGCTTTTATTTTTTACAACCGCTATGTCCAGTTCATCGGATACGAGCAGATATTCAAACTCCCGATAACGGTTCTTTAAGGTAGAAAAACTGACTGGTATCAGAATAATTCCTATGAAAAAAAACAACGCCTGATACATAGCGCCAAACAGCAGACAAAAGAGCGTAATAATAATCAGACAGATTCGAAGCTGTTTTCCTTTTACATCCTTTTCATCATGGACGATAACTTCTGCATATGATTCTGACATATGTTCCTCCTTGTAGATCTGTAATCATATCTCAGCCTGCGCCGAGACTTCCCCTTGTATGTTCCGGCAGCCCATGTACACCGCGCATGGTGATCACAGGCCCTCCTTTTCCTTCTACATAATCTCCGGTAATCGTAACGATTCCTATATTGTCGTCTTTTGGAATTTCATACATAATATCCAGCATAAATTCTTCCAAAATCGCACGCAGCGCCCTGGCTCCTACTTTCTTTTCTTTTGCCTTTTTCGCGATCGCATGCAGTGCCTCCTGATCAAATTCCAGCTTTACTTCATCATAATCCAACAGCTTCTGATACTGTTTGATAATCGCGTTTTTTGGTTCCGCCAGAATTCTGACAAGCATATCTTCCGTCAGCGCCTCCAGCGAAAACAAAATCGGCAGCCTGCCGATGAATTCAGGAATCATGCCAAACTTGCGGATATCCTCTACCGTAACTTGTGACAGCAGATTTTCTTCTTTATCGTATTTATCTTTCAAATCCGCCTGAAAGCCGATCGAAGATGCTTTGTTCAGCCGTTCTTTTATAATCTCATCCAGATCTGGAAACGCACCGCCGCAGATAAATAAAATGTCTTTTGTATTGACCGTTGTCATCGGAACCATTGCGTTTTTACTGCTGGCGCCTACAGGCACCTCCACTTCCGCGCCTTCCAACAGCTTTAGCATTCCCTGCTGCACAGACTCACCGCTTACATCCCGCTGGTGCGTGTTTCTTTTTTTTGCTATTTTATCTATCTCGTCAATAAAAATAATTCCATGTTCTGCGCGGTCTACATCATTATCAGCTGCTGCAAGCAGCTTGGACACTACGCTTTCAATATCGTCGCCGATATAGCCTGCCTCTGTCAGCGAAGTTGCGTCTGTAATGGCAAGCGGCACGTCCAAAAGCTTTGCCAGCGTCTTAACCAGGTATGTCTTGCCAGAGCCGGTTGGCCCTACCATAAGCATATTCGACTTTTCGATTTCGATCTCGTCCTTCTGGTCACTGTTAATCCTTTTATAATGATTATATACTGCTACGGACACTACTTTCTTCGCATGTTCCTGCCCAACCACATAATCGTCCAGCTTTGCCTTTATTTTATGCGGCGCCGGAATCGCATGAATATCGAATACTGGCGCCTCTTTCTTTTCTTTTGGCTTTCTCTTTTTTAATTTCGGTGCATGCGGCATCATATTCTGCAGGTCTGCAAGATTAATCATGCTGATATTCGGCATCTTCCCATTCGTTCCATGCACAGGCCCAAAAAGATCGTCCAGCCGGAAACCTGACTGATTCATGCCATCAAACGTACGCTGCATACAATCCTGGCAAATACAAATATTATTAGGGATTTTGATCATTTTGCCTGCTGCACTTTCCGGACGATGACAGATATAGCAGACTTCTTCATAGTCATCATTCTTCTCTTCCTTGGGCTTATTCAAGTCCACTTCCCTAAAATCATGTTCTGACATTATCCATCCAACTCCTATTCATTTTTACATCCGATTTCGATCCGATTTCCATCATATTTCCATCCGATTTGTATCCAATTTCTGTCCAATTTCTATCCAATTCCATCCGATCTATCCTATCCGGTTCCTATTTGATTTCCATCCGATCCTATCCGACTTCTTTCTGCTCCTATCCGGCTTTTCCATCCTATTTTCCGCCAACTATTACAACGGCCGTTTCAGGACCACGGGAATGGGAACTTATGCTGCCTGTGGCTGTCTTTTTCTTCCAAGTGAAAAGCCCGACTATTCTATTATAAAAAAATCCCTTCTGTTTGGCAACTAAAACAGGAAAATTTAATAATAAATTTATACCTGAACGTAACAGTTTAGATTGCAGCACACGGTCTAAACTGCCGCATCCTGTTGTATCAGCTTATTCATACATCGTCTCTTCTTCCTGTACACTCAAAGATGCTTCCCGTCTGCGGTCCAGCACACGCAGAAACTTCCCTGCTTCTTCCCATGCCTTTTTAGACTCCTGTATCATCAGTTCTCCCATTTGGAACACATGGAACATCCCTTCATAAATACTCAGCCGGACTTTCACGCCGGCTTCCTTTGCCTTTTTTGCAAGTGACGTAGAATCACTCAGCAGCATTTCAATCGAACCAACCTGAATGAGCATCGGCGGAAATCCCTCAAAAGAGCCGAATAACGGTGAAATATAAGGATTGGTCGGATCTTCATCTCCAACATAATCCCGATTGTAAATCATGCTTTCCTTTGTATTTCCAAACAGCGGATCCAGTGTATAATTTGTCTCATAAGACTCTCCGCTTGCCGTTAAATCTGTCCATGGCGACATTAAAATCAGGCCTTCCGGCAATTCCATCCCATGATCTTTCAGATACAGGCACAGTGCAAGCGCCAGGCCGCCGCCGGCCGAATCTCCCGCAATCACTATCTTTCCAGGCTGTACACCTGTCTGCAGCACCCACTGCCACGCATCCAGCGCGTCTTCTAACGCAGCCGGATATGGATTCTCGGGCGCTACCCGGTAATCCGGTGTGAACACATTGATACCGTTTCCGATTTCATTATATAATCCTGCAAAGGAACGGTATTTATTACGCATCGCTCCTATATAACCGCCGCCATGCAGCTGTAAAATCACGCGGTTCAGGCTCGGATTTTGAGCAAGGCTTAACAGCTCCGCCTTGCACCTTGGCAGATCTATCTGCGTCAGATGAAAACAGGCCGGACACTTCCAGGGCGGCTCCACAAGATTTTTTCGGATTTCCCCGTTCTGCAGCTTTGGCCCAATGAGACGGTCCGCCGTCATCCGTGCAATCATATCGCGTACGAAAGCGGCAAACATACTGCTCTTTTTCTCTTCTTTCGTTTGTTCTTTTGCTATCTCTTTTTCGGATTCTTTTGACACATCTTTAAATATTTCCTGACTCGTCATGTCTTCAGCCATTTATTACTCCTTCTAAATACCATAATTGATGATCACCAAACAACACTACATCACATGAAATCTCCGTTTTAATTCATTTCTCGCCCGTCTTCCTCCAATAATAAACGTGGCTAAAAACATCACACTGGAAAATCCCAGCGCTATATAACTCATTACCGGATGGCGAATCACCTCAAACAGGCTGAGCAGCACGCACACGCCGCTGCAAAGTATCATGCAGATCTGAAACAGCAGATAACTTTGCCAGTTTCGGATATTAATAAACATCGCTACAATAATCATCACATCCATAATAATCAGCACAAGCGGGATCACATAGTCCAGCGACCAGTGCCGAAATCCAAGCACATAATCTATGACTACCAGATCCGCCGCTCCGCATACTGTCCCAATAATCACTTTGCTGCGATAGCCAGCATGTTCATTCGCTATAATATAAAATAAAAACAGCATCAAATATGCCAGTGCGCCGATTACAATGACACTCCACCACATATCACTGTCTATGACACGATTTAATATAACTGCCAAAGCTCCCAATACGATTGCCAAAAACAATGCGATTCGGGAAACCAGTTCCAGCCTCCTGCCTTTCAGACGAATATCCGGATACCTTTCTTTTGCGGTATTTTCTTTTTCCTGCTCCACCACACACTGGCAGAGCGGACATACGTCTGTCTGATCCATAATCGTTACACCGCAGTGCAGACATTTATTCATAATACACCCCATTGCTTTCTATCGTTACATCCAATCCTTCTGCCGCCAATGTGCGGAAAAATATCTTTTGCACGACAGGTTTTTCAAATACCGAACTGAATGTAAACACCAGTGTTTCTTTATAAGAACAAATGGTACCTTTTAACAGCTGTCCCTTGCTCATTGCCAAAAACGAATGGAACATCTCAATATAAGGCTCATAGGCGTCCCGCACTTTGATATTTCCAATATTCGTTACTGTCGTTGTATTTGCAAGCGCTGATTTTGTATACACAGACCGAATCGCCAGATTTTTAATAATGAGCGGCACCGCACGCATGGCCAGATTCTTTTCGTTTGATACGTTATAGGAAAAAATATCTTCCAGATTATCCTTGTGAATCTGGCTGCGCAAACTGTCTTTTACAATCTGCCGTACTTCTTCAAATGTATAATTTTCTTTTTCCGGAAAAAACTCTGCGGATACCATGACAAAGAAATTTTTTGTCGTTACAGAATTAAAATACGGACGCAGATTTACTGGTACTGCCGCGCGAATCGGCCGTTTTGCCTGTGCTCCATGTAAATAGCCCTGATAAATGCTCCAGACTACAAGGGAAACAAGATATTCATTAATACTCATCTCATGACGTCTGCACACCTCTTTTAGCTGCGGAATATTTAAATATCCATGCATCACGCCAAATTCCTGCGCCCGCAGCCTTGGCGCCTTCATAATGTACGCACGGCCGGAACGGTAATTTCTGGCGTGGCTCTTTTTATAGTTCTGCAGAAAGCTGTCTTCCCTGTTCAGAGAAGTTTCCACACTCAGCCGGTCGCCTTCCTGTTCCCGCAGCTTCGGATGTGACAGCCGCAAATACTGATAGGTCAGCTCTTTTAAAAAATTAATACCGCCCATACCATCTGTCAGCACATGGAAGACTTCCAGATTAATTCTGCACATATAATAAGTCACCCGGAACAGATAGCTGTTATTTTTATTTTGCAGTATAAATCGGCACGGGTATGTACTTTCCTCAATTACCTCCGGCGCCGGCTTTCCGTTTTCCTCAAAATAATACCAAAAAAAGCCCTGCCGCAAACGGACATTAAATCCGTCAAATTTAGGCAGTACCATATCCAGCGCCCTTTGCAGCGTCGCTCCAATGACAGGCTCTTTTAATACGACGCTGATCCGATAGACATTCGTCATATCATCCCCTGCAATAACCGGAAATAAATGAGCCGTATTATCCAGCTTGTCCCATTTTGGTTCACGTGCCCGTCCGGACGCTTTTCTCTTCAGCTTTGCATTCCTATGATTTTTTTGATTATCTGTTTTATTCATGTCATTCATTGCATCACTTCACTTTATTTTGTAATATTCCTATAACATAATTTGCCATAAAAATCTCATTTATGCAACTGTTTCTTGTAAAATAATCAGAAAATAAGAATTTAAAAAAATAAAGCCTCACTTCTTGACAGCATTCGTTCATGGGGTTAAACTAAACATGAAAATAACAGAGGATTGACACATTATTAAGGAAGGTTATGATGAAAATGGAGAAAAAGAACATCGACTGGGAAAATATCGGATTTAGTTATCGAAAGACAGATAAACGCTATGTGGCGGAATTTAAAAATGGAGCATGGGAAGAAGGCAGGCTTATCGAAGACGACATGATTACGATGAGTGAGTGTGCATGCGTCCTTCAGTACGCGCAGACCTGTTTTGAAGGCTTAAAAGCATATACAACGAAAGACGGCAGAATCGTAACGTTTCGGCCGGATTTGAATGCCGCACGGATGGAAGATTCGTGTAAGAGGCTTATCATGCCGGTATTTCCGCAGGACAAGTTCGTGGAAGCGGTTGCAGAGACTGTAAAAGCAAATGCGGCTTATGTACCGCCGTACGGTTCAGGCGCGACATTGTATATCCGTCCGTACATGTTTGGAAGCAATGCAGTAATAGGCGTAAAACCAGCGGATGAATATCAGTTTCGTATTTTTACAACACCGGTAGGCCCGTATTTTCAGGGCGGTGTAAAACCTTTGACAATTCGTGTCAGTGATTTTGACCGTGCCGCTCCGCATGGAACAGGCGATATTAAGGCCGGACTGAATTATGCAATGAGCCTGTATCCGATAGTAACAGCACATCAAGAAGGTTATGATGAAAATATGTATCTGGACGCGGGAACAAGGACATACGTGGAAGAAACAGGCGGAGCCAATTTCCTGTTTGTGACAAAAGACAATAAGATCGTAACACCGCAGTCCGACAGTATCCTGCCGTCTATTACAAGACGTTCTCTGATGGTAGTAGCGGAAAAATATTTAAACATGCAGGTAGAGCAGCGAAAAGTAACTCTGGAAGAAGTAAAAGATTTTGCAGAATGCGGCCTGTGCGGAACAGCAGCCGTTATTTCCCCGGTAGGCAAAATCGTAGACCACGGCAAAGAAATCTGCCTGCCAAGCGGTATGGAAAAGATGGGACCAGTGACGCAGAAGTTATATGATACGCTTACAGGTATTCAAATGGGACATATAGAAGCGCCGGAAGGCTGGATTAGAGAAATTTGCTAGAATGAAA
>CAOKJJ010000194.1 GCA_948468465.1 uncultured Eubacterium sp.
TGAATACTCTTTGTGAAGAAAAAAGCATCAACTTTTCAAAAGTATTGCAGGATGCTTTATTGGCAAAAGTACAATCGCTATGACTGGCAGCAGTCCGAAACAGAATATGGTTTACCTGATAAGAATACCGCCCCAATACTTTCCAAAAGTACAAGGGCGGTTTTCTCTGCTTATTACAGAATGAAAAATATTGGGTCATCCAATATAAATGCTAGTTTCTGGTAAATATACACAAATACGGAATGGATAAATCATTAAAAATGCTGATATTATAAAATACACTTGAATTTTATAGAAATGGTGTTATAATAAAATCATAAATTGGGTGACCCAATAAAGCTATATTAGCATCGTTGTTGCACTAAAATATACTTTTATTACCGATTTTCCAATTGACTATATATGTTTTCTTCAAAATGGGTCACCCAATAAGAAAGGTGGGAGAAGGATTGTTATTACTAAAATTTTTGCTTGCAATGCTGCCAATCATCTGGCTGATCGCTGCATTGAGCGGTTTGAAAATGGCAGGGCATAAAGCCTGTGTGATTGCATTGCTGCTGACGATGGCATTAGCGGCTGGTTACTGGAAATTAAGCGCAGCCTGTACGATAACCGCGGCACTGGAAGGAGTGCTGAATGCGCTTTGGCCGATCTGTCTGGTTATTATCGCGGCGCTCTTTACTTATAATCTTACATTAAAAACAGGAGCCATGGAGCTGATCAAGCAAATGCTGGCCGGTGTTTCTGTAGATCAGAGGGTATTGGCGTTAATTATCGGATGGGGGTTCGGTAATTTTATGGAAGGCATGGCTGGATTTGGCACGGCAGTCGCGATTCCGGCGTCCATGCTTGTAGGCATCGGCCTCGATCCGATGTGTGCGGTGCTGGCGTGCCTCGTCGTTAATTCCACGCCGACCGCGTTTGGTTCGGTAGGTGTTCCGACCGTGACGCTGGCATCGGTAACGGGCACGGATATTCTTCAGCTGTCTGGTGATGTTGTTCTGATTCAGTGTATTTTGACATTTATTTCGCCGTTTTTGATGGTATGCATATGCGGGAAAGGCATTCGTGCATTGAAGGGGATGATGGGAATTACGCTGACCGCGGCGCTTTCATTTACTGTTCCATGGTTTTTTACGGCAAAGTTTATCGGGCCGGAGCTGCCGGATATTATCGGTTCCATTTGCTGTATGGGATGCATGATTGCTGCCATTAAAATATTTAAGCAGAAACCGGATCCGGCATATGCGATCGCTGTTTCTGGTCAGAACAAGGACGGCAGCAGTCTGACTGTTGGCGAAGGAGTGCGGGCGTGGAGTTCCTTTATTCTTATATTTTTGCTGTTGATGTTTACTTCAAACCTTTGTCCGCCAATACATAACTTAATTGCAGGAATAAAAAGTTCTGTTGTAGTTTATGCTGGAGAAGGCGGGAATACGCTGAGCTTTAGCTGGATAAATACACCGGGCGTCATGATTTTCCTGGCGGCTGTGATCGGGGGACTGATTCAGAAAGCGACGGCAGGGGAAATGGCGGAGGTATTTGTTCAGACATTAAAAAAATACTGGAAAACGATACTTACGATTTGTTCTGTTATGGCAGTCGCAAAGATTATGAGCTACAGCGGCATGATTTCAGATATTGCGAAATTTTTAGTAGCCGCGGCCGGGCCGTTCTATCCGTTTATCGCACCTCTTATAGGAGCAATCGGAGCATTTGTAACAGGATCCGGAACATCGACCTGTGTGCTGTTCGGCGGCCTGCAGAGTGAAACGGCAGCGGCGCTTGGATTCCATGCAGAATGGATGGCGGCGGCGAATGTCATGGGCGCCGGGATCGGCAAGATGGTCTGCCCGCAGGGAATCGCGATCGGAGCCGGGGCGATCAATGCGGTAGGATCAGAAAGTAAAATATTAAGCGCAGTACTAAAATATTTTTTGCTGTATGTCATATTGGCAGGTGTGATCTGCTATGCGGGCACAATGATTGGATGATAAATAAAATTGGATGATAGATAAATTGGAAATGAAGGAGGAAACAACATGTACAATCAACTGACACAAGAAATTATCGACCAGATCAAAGCAGTATCTGAGGCGGTCTTCTTAGGAGAAGATATCAATCCGGATTACGCAAAAGACGAAATGCCGATATACGGCACGCATATGCCGGATCTGGCGGTGCAGCCGCGTTCGACCGAGGAAGTGGCCGCGGTTATGAAAATCTGTTATGAAAATAACATTCCGGTGACGCCAAGAGGCGCGGGTACGGGCCTTGCCGGCGGTGCGGTTCCGTTATATGGCGGTGTGCTCATAGATCTGACAAAGATGAATAAGATTAAGTCTTATGATATGGAGAATTTTGTCGTGGAAATCGAAGCGGGCGTTTTATTGAATGATCTTGCTGAAGACTGCCAGTCAAAGGGAATGCTGTATCCGCCGGATCCGGGTGAAAAATTTGCGTGTGTCGGCGGAAATGTAGCGACAAACGCAGGCGGCATGCGTGCGGTGAAATACGGAGCAACACGCGATTATGTCCGTGCGATGACGGTTGTGCTGCCGACAGGGGAGATCACACGTCTGGGTGCTACTGTTTCCAAGACTTCTTCCGGGTATTCGCTGCTGAATCTGATGATCGGTTCCGAAGGTACGCTGGGCATTATTACAGAGCTGACGTTAAAAATTATACCTGCACCAAAAGCGGCAGCGTCTTTGATTATTCCGTTTGAAGATCTGCATACGGCGCTTGCAACGGTGCCGAAATTTAAAATGGCACATATGGAGCCGCAGGCGATTGAATTTATGGAACGTGAAATTGTGCTGGCATCCGAGCGTTATATTGGCAAGTCCGTATTCCCACAGGAACTGGAGGGCATAGAAATAGGTGCGTATCTGCTCGTGACCTTGGACGGCAATTCCGAAGACGAAGTAGATGCCCTTGTAGAGCAGGCCGCGGAGCTTGTTGTGGAAGAGGGGGCGATTGATGTGCTTGTTGCGGATACGCCTTCAAAAATGAAAGATGCATGGGCAGCACGGTCGTCATTTTTAGAGGCGATTATGGAAGAGACAAAGCTGCTGGATGAATGTGACGTTGTAGTGCCGGTGAACAAAATCGCGGATTATCTGGAATTTGTAAATAAGACCGGAGAAGAATGCGGCCTGACCATTAAATCATTTGGGCACGCGGGAGACGGCAATCTGCATATCTATCAGTGTTCCAATGATCTGGAAGAGGAAGAGTTTAAGAAACGTGTGGATAAGTTCTTTGCAATCATCTATAAAGAAGCGACAGACTGCGGCGGACTTGTATCCGGTGAACATGGCATAGGCTCTGGAAAGGTAAAATATCTGGTAGATTCGGTTGGCGAGACAAATATGGCTATTATGGAAGGCATCAAACGTGTCTTTGATCCGAAGATGATCTTAAATCCAGGTAAAGTCTGCTATCGTTTATAATTATATTTATGAAATCAGGAGGAAATTATCTATGAATATTTGTGTTTGCATGAAACAGGTACCGGATACAAATGAGATTAAGGTGGATCCGGAAACTCATACACTGATCCGTAAAGGCGTACCAAGCATCGTAAATCCATTTGATACTTACGCACAGGAAGTAGGAGTAAGGCTGAAAGAAAAATTAGGCGGAAAACTGGTTGTCATTTCCATGGGGCCGGAACAGGCAAAGGATGCCATCAAATCATGTCTGTCAGTAGGGGCGGATACAGGTTATCTGATATCCAGCAGGAGCTTCGGCGGATCGGACACGCTTGCTACGAGCTATATCCTTTCCGAAGCGATCAAAGCGGTGGAAGAAAAAGAAGGATTAAAGTTTGACTTGATATTATGCGGAAAACAGGCGACAGACGGTGATACCGCGCAGGTTGGACCGGAAATCGCAGAGCATCTTGATCTGCCGCAGATTACATATGCACTGGATATTGTAGAAAAAGACGGAGAGATACAGGTCAAGAGGGAGCATGATTCTGGTTATGACATGATCTCTACAAAGCTTCCGGCTGTAGTAACCGTTGTGAAACTGCCGTATGAGCCGCGCTATCCTACCATTAAGAGCAAAATGGCCGCAAAGAAAAAAGAGATACCGGTTCTGTCCGAAGAAGATATTCCAGCGATCAATCTTGCAGAATGCGGACTGAAAGGTTCCCCGACAAGAGTGAAAAAGACGTTTACGCCGGTACGTGAGAAAAACGGGGTAAAGCTGACAGGCATGGAGCCGGATGAAGCAGCAAAAGAAGTGATTAAGCTGTTAGACGATGCAAAGTTATTATAGGAGGGGCAGGATATGAGTCAACTGAATGATTATAAAAATATTTGGGTATTCATAGAGACAGAATGCGGGAAAGCAAAAAATGTAGGCTATGAACTGTTAAACGCGGCAAAGCCGTTAGCCGCTCAGAAAGGATGCCCGCTTGTGGCAGTTGTCATCGGCAAAGATATCGAGGGCGCTGCAAAAGACGCGATTTGTTATGGCGCAGATTCTGCGATTATTGTAGATGGACCGGAGTATGAATATTATACGACAGATGCGTTTGCAAAGGCAATGACGGCACTGGTAGAAAAATACAAACCGGAAACATTAATGCTCGGTGCGACAAATAACGGACGGGATTTGGGGCCAAGGGTTTCCTGCCGGCTGAAAACAGGACTGACAGCAGATTGTACAGCGATTGATATAGATGAGGAAACTGGACACGTTGCATGGACACGTCCGACCTTCGGCGGCAACTTAATGGCAGTTATCATGTGCCCGGAACACCGCCCGCAGATGGGTACGGTACGTCCAGGCGTATTTAAAAAGGGCGCTTATGACGAGAGCCGCACCGGAGAAATCATAAAAGAAGACATTCATACCTCTGAGGAAGAAATCCGTACAAAGCTGGTAGAACGTGTGAATGAAGTAGCAGAAGCAGTGAATCTGGAAGAAGCGGAAATCATCGTATCCGGCGGCCGCGGCGTTGGCTCGGCAGAAAACTTTAAGCTGCTGGAAGAGCTGGCGGAGGTATTGGGCGCTACGGTAGGATGCAGCCGCGCGGTTGTGGATGCCGGATGGATGCCGCATGCGCATCAGGTTGGCCAGTCCGGAAAGACAGTAGCTCCAAAGCTGTACTTTGCATTCGGCATTTCCGGAGCAATTCAGCATCTTGCGGGTATTTCCGGTTCAGATACGGTAATCGCGGTGAACAAAGATCCGGATGCACCAATTTTTGATGTGGCGGATTATGGAATCGTTGGAAATTTAAATGAAGTTATTCCAGCTATGACGGAAGCTTTTAAGGCTAGAAAAGCATAAGAAATGTTATTTTTGCCATTGAGGTTTTAATACAATAAAAGCAGTATCCAGTCAGAAAACAGTCTGTGCAGCATTTTAATTTCTGGCTGGAGCACTGGTTCCGGCAGGATGGATAGAAAGCATGTTTTATATGTCTGATTTGCAATTGGTTTGATTTGCAAGATTGATTTGTAATAAGAAGGACTCAACTGTTGAAGGCTGAATATGCAGACTGTTTGTGAGCAGATGGTATTATAATAGGGATGCAAAAATGAGGTTCAGATAAAGAATATAGGTACAAATCAAAAAATTTCGCAAATATTGAGAAATGGAGGAATAAGTAATGGATTTTAAGCAGGATGAATTTCATCAGGATATACTGGAGATGGTGCATGAATTTGCTGTGAATGAGGTAAAACCGCTGGCAGCTGAGATTGATAAGACAGAAGAATTTCCGATGGCGAATGTAAAACAGATGGCTGAAATGGGACTTTTGGGAATCCCGTTCCCGGAAGAATACGGCGGTTCTGGAATGGATACGCTGGCTTACATTCAGACAGTAGAAGAATTAAGCAAATATTGTGCGACGACAGGCGTTATCGTGTCTGCGCATACATCCTTGTGCTGTACGCCGATTTATCAGTTTGGCTCCGAAGAACAGAAGAAAAAATATCTGCCGAAGCTCTGTTCGGGAGAATGGCTTGGTGCATTTGCGCTGACAGAGCCAAACGCGGGCACAGATGCTTCCGGACAGCAGACAGTTGCTGTAGATGCAGGTGATCACTGGGTATTAAACGGATCCAAAATATTTATTACAAACGCAGGCGCGGCGGATGTGTTCTTTGTACTGGCTATGACAGATAAATCACAGGGCACAAAAGGCATTTCAGCATTTATCGTAGAAAAAGGATTCCAGGGATTTTCGATAGGAAAACATGAAGATAAGATGGGCATCCGGGCTTCATCCACCTGTGAACTGATTTTTGAAGACTGTATCGTTCCAAAAGAAAATCTGGTTGGCGAGCTTGGAAAAGGCTTTAAATATGCGATGATGACGCTGGATGGCGGACGTGTCGGCATCGCGGCACAGGCAGTCGGCATCGCGGAAGGAGCGATCGAAGAAACGGTCAAATATGTACAGGAGAGAAAGCAGTTTGGCCGCCGTCTTTCCCAGTTCCAGAATACGCAGTTTGAACTGGCGCAGATGAAAGCGAATACAGAAGCCGCAAAGCTTTTAGTATATCAGGCAGCATGCGCGAAAGACGACCATGAAGCATTTTCACACAAAGCAGCGATGGCAAAACTGGTAGCGGCAAGAAACGCTTCTGATGTTACACGCCGCTGTCTGCAGCTGTATGGCGGATATGGCTATACAAGAGATTATCCGATTGAAAGAATGATGCGTGACGCAAAGATTACTGAAATTTATGAAGGCACTTCAGAAGTGCAGATGATGGTTATCGCCGGATGGATGGGTGTGAAATAATATTATATGACAGACAGCGGTACAGCATGGCAAAGCTGTGCTGTACCGGAAATTGAGGTGGTTTTTATGGATATGAAATTACCGTATTCCAGAGACGGCATGATGCTGCATCTGGATGATGAGCTGGATTATGAAGTGCTGGAATCTTCGATCCAGTCCATGCCGAAGAGCGGAAAGAGCGAGGATGAGCTTGTACAAGAAGCAATGGCGCATCCGATCGGCACAAAGAAGCTTTCAGAACTTGCGGCAGGCAAGCAGAAGGTAGTGATTATCTGCTCCGATCATACCAGACCGGTGCCAAGCAGACATATCATCCCATTTATGCTGCAGGAAATCCGCAAAGGGAATCCAAAGGCGGACATTACGCTTTTAATAGCAACCGGATTTCACAGAGCGACGACAAGAGAAGAACTTGTGGGCAAATTTGGGGAAAAAATCGTTGACCAGGAAAAGATTGTTGTCCACGACAGTTCGAATATGGATGCGATGACAACACTCGGCACGCTCCCGTCCGGTGCGCCGCTGCTCATTAATAAAATTGCGGCAGAAGCTGATTTGCTGGTCAGTGAAGGATTTATCGAGACACACTTTTTCGCGGGATTTTCCGGCGGGCGCAAAAGCGTGCTGCCAGGCGTTTCCAGCAGGGTAACCGTTCTTGGAAATCACTGTTCCGCGTTTATTGATTCTCCATACAGCCGCACGGGTATTTTAGAGCATAATCCGATTCATAAGGATATGCTTGCAGCTGCGCAGATGGCAAAACTGGCTTATATAGTAAATGTAGTCATTGATGCAGATAAAAAGGCAGTCCATGCTGTAGCCGGCAGTGCCGCAGATGCGCATGCCGCCGGCTGCAGGTTCCTCCGGCAGTACTGCCAGGTGACACCGAAGAGTCTGGCGGATATCGCGATATCCACAAACGGAGGATACCCGTTAGACCAAAATATGTACCAGTCAGTAAAGGGCATGACGGCTGCAGAAGCAGCTTCCAAAGACGGCGGCATTATTATCATGGTATCAGACTGCGGAGACGGCCATGGAGGGGAAGGATTTTACAACGCCCTGAAAGACTGCGAAAGTCCGCAGGCGCTGATGGAAGAGATTTTAAAAGTCCCGCAGGATGAGACAAAACCAGACCAGTGGGAATATCAGATACAAAGCAGAATTTTAATTCATCACAAGGTTATTTATGTCATGAATGAAAAATACCGCGGCATGGCCCGCGAAATGGGATTTCAGACAGCTTCGGATGTGAACGAAGCACTGGAGATGGCTTTACAGGAAAAAGGCCGTGACGCCCATATCACTGTTATCCCGGACGGTGTCTCTGTAATGGTGAACAGGCCGTAAACGGGGATGCAATAATTATCAGATATATAGAATAAGCTACTGAATGGCAGTTTATCTGTATATACATACAACCAAACATGATTCAACTCCAAAAAAACAGCAGACCAGCCGGATGTTTTGGCTGGTCTGTTTGTGTCTGTGTATGCATGTGTTGCGTGGTGGCCTCTCGGACGCTGAGAGAGGGCGTTTGCCTGGTCTGCCTGTGTCAGCTCCAGAATACTAAGAATCACTAAGTATTCTGCATTTATGCTGTGACAACCGGACGGGCGCGGCACATAATCCGCTTCTGGCTAAACGCCAGCAGCTAAAGGTGCCGCTGGGCTTCGCCCCTGGTTATTTAGCAGAACACTAAGTGATTCTAAGTATTCTTCCAAAGCCACAGGCAGACCAGGCAAACGCCCTCTCTCAGCTGGTTATGGCAGCGAAATCATAGGAATATACAATAGCTTTCAATGCTGTGATTTCTATAAAGTTAGCAAAAATTTGCTGGATGAGGGGCGGGGCCTGGATTTCGGCGACGTTGGAAGAATGTTTAGAAGTCCTTAGCATTCTGCTCTGTAAATCAGGGGCGAAGCCCAGCGTCGCTTTTAGCCGCTGGCTGT
>CAOKJJ010000195.1 GCA_948468465.1 uncultured Eubacterium sp.
TTGCCATGTAAATAATAATCCCCCACCCTGCATCCTGCCAGATGCCGGAAGCTATGTAGATGGTACGGAACATTGACGCTTCTGTTAAGAAATCAATGCTTGTGCCTGCAATCAGATTGATCAGTCCCCCGGAAGGGCTTAAAAATATCCGGATCATACCGCAGACAACCATGATGGAAATAAAGTGCGGCGCATAGAGCACTGTCTGCACTGTCCGCTTAAAACGTTTGAACCTCACCTGATTAATCATCAGTGCAAGGATAATTGGGATGGGAAAGCTCCAAAGCAGGCTGTAAAGACTCAGGAGCACCGTATTCCTGATCATGCGGCCGCAGTTCGGTGCATTGAAAAAGCGCTGAAACCACTCAAGGCCGACCCATTCACTTCCCCAATAGCCCCGGTTTGCCTTGAAATCCCGAAACGCAATCTGTATGCCGTACATCGGTATGTATTTATAAATAAATGTCAGCACGACAGGTATCAGAAGCATTGCATAAAGCTGCCAGTTATCCATAATACGCTGGCCCAGCGATTTTCCTCCCACCGCTGCTGCCTGACCCGCAGCAGCAGAATTGATCTTTTTCATATACTATCTCCTTTCTGTTTTGTCTGGCAGTCATCAGGAAACAGTTCCCTGATTTACTTCTGTTTCATTTTCGCGCGCTTTTCGTGAAACGTTATATCACTGCTGAATTAAAAACAACACCAAAAGACTTAAGAGTCAATATTTTATCGTTAAAATGACTAATTTTATAATTATTATACAATTTTTTATCATAGTTTTTGTGCAATATTTGTTCATATAACGTTTCATGATTTTTTTGTTTTTTTTACTTTACAAGCTATAAAAAATATCATATAATGACATTCAGGAAGAAATTTCCCATGAAATTCAGACAGTTTTACTGCTAATTCTATCCAGCGGGCTGGATTGCTGTATAATGTTTCACGTTTATTTCATGAAACCCTGTTGATTTACAGCAAAATTTCATCTGCAACATAAAAGCATCCCGCATCTGTCTGATGAACTAAGAAAACCAAGATATATAAAGGAGACTGGCACGCTATGAAAAAAAACACCTCGGCTCCCACCATGAAAGATGTCGCCCTTGAAGCAGGCGTCGCCCTTGGCACAGTTTCTAAAGTAGTCAACGGGCTTCCGGTTGGAGAAGCATACCGCATCCGCGTAGAAGAAGCAGTCAAAAAACTGAATTATCAGGTTAACAGCTATGCACAGGGCCTGAAAGCAAGCAAAACTTATACCATTGCCCTGCTCATGCCAAATACGCACGATCCATTTTTTGCATCACTCACCTATCATATTAACCTCGCGCTGCTGCGCAGAAAATATCGGATGCTGCTCTGCTGTACAGACTATCATTCATCCCTGGAACAGGAATATGCCACGATGGCCCAGCAAAATAAAGTGGATGGAATCATTGGACTTACCTACAATCCTGATCTCAGGATCGAAGACAACACTCCGTTTATATCCATTGACCGTTCCATGGGGCCAAAAACGCCCTGTGTAACGAGCGATAATTTTGCAGGCGGACAGCTTGCCGCAGAAAAACTGGCAGACCTTGGCTGCAAGCATGTGGCTTTCCTGCGGGTCGGTTCGGCATTAAACAACGAGCCGAACAAGCGGAAGGCTGGATTTGAAAACGGATGCCTTTCCCGCGGGCTCAGTTATGAGATGAAGATTCTCAATGATGAGGAACCTTATGACATATTCAAGGAATTCCTCTCTGAACATATGCAGAACGGAAAATTATCCTTTGACGGTATTTTCTGCGTAACTGACGGACTGGCTTATCTGGTCATGCAGATGCTGTCGGAGCTTCAGTTAAAAGTACCGCAGGATGTGCAGATCATCGGTTTTGACGGTGTGAAGCTGTTTGGACACGACAAATACATCTGCTCCACAATCGTCCAGCCGGTACCGGAAATAGCGGAAATGTGCGTGGAACTGCTCCTTTCCGACAACATGCCAGCCAAGCCGCCGCTTGTATGCCTTCCGGTTTCCTATAGCTACGGCGGTACCACTTTAGATTCAGAAGCAGAAGCCAAAACAGAAGCAGAAAACAAAGAACAGGAGCAGTCATCATGAAAAACTGGTGGTATTATTATAAATGGTATGTAATCTGCGGCACCGGACTGGCAATCCTCCTGCTGTACCTGGCCGGCAATGCACTGGGTATTTTCAGCAAAGCACCGGATCTTTCGATTGCTTATATCGGCGAAACGGAACTTCCATTCGATACCATCCGAGCACTGGAGCAGGCATTCGCGTCCATCAGCGGAGATTTTAACGGGGACGACGAAGCAATCGTAAAGATCCGTCAATATGTCAGTGATAAGCAAAGTCCTGAAGCGATTTATTATGAATACGCTTCCGAAATCGGACTGATCGGGGATATCACAGACTGTGAAAGCTATCTCTTTCTTATGGATAACCCGCAGGCATTCCAGAAAAGCTTTCATGTACTGGCTGCTCCGGACGGCAGCTGTCCGGACGAACTGGACTTTTCCACAGAAGGCAAGGCAATTGCCTGGAAAGACTGTCCGATGCTGGCCGGCCTGGAGCTTGGCTCTTACTCCGTCACCATTCTCGGACAGGAAACATCCGGACAGAATCAGGAACTTTTATCAGACCTGTACATCGGGAGACGCTGTTTTTATACAGAAGATACCGTCTCTTACCTAAAGCAGTGCAGTCACTTATGGGATCTGCTGTTATCTGCATCTGCCGGAAAGGAGAACCACATATGAACCTAACATCCGTTTTTTTCAGACGTCAAAACCTCATCCTATACGTTTTGCTCTGCTTTCTGCCATTTTGTGCCGGCTGCTCGTTTTCCTCCGTACCAAAAAACCCAACTGCGGAGAACGGAACCGTCCTGATAGGCCACACTTTAGAGGTCAGAAACAACGACGAGAGGCTTACCCTTCTGGATAATAAAGACGCACTGGCTGCTGACGGCCTGTATTACGCGGCATGGACAGCCGGAAACTGCGAACCTTATGAAAACAAGGACGGTGACACCGTTGATCTTTATGACGCACAGCTCTATCTTCTGCTGGGCGAAGCCAAAAGCAGGGAAGCCGCACAGCATGATATGGATACCTGGCTGGCCGCTGCAAAAGAAAATTATGACGTCCAAAAGGAGGATACTGTTTCCTGCCGCGGCAATGCCTATACACTGCTCACCTATCAGTGCAAAAGTGCTGACACACCATATGACAGAGGCGTATCCGCTTTTTATACAGACCAAAATATTGCCGTGTGCATCGAACTGACCTGCAGGGCTGCTTACACAGAAGACCTGTACCTGATGCTAACTGATTTTTTAAATAATTGTTCTTATTCATAAGACACGAGGAGGAACTGTTATGACTTTATTTCAGTATCATGAACCAAACGGAACCGGCAGGCGCTTAACCGGAATCTGGCGTTACAATGAACTGCTTGGACGCGACCTCAAACGTTTTCTTACCGTAAACCTGTTTACTTTATCAGGATTTCTTCCATTCATCCTTGGAATCATATATGCGGTTTTATCTTCCAGCATATTAGTCCTGATCCCTGTCTGCATCATAGGCGGAGCGATTGCCGGCCCGTTCCTCGCCTGCATGTATGACACAATCTTTCGGAGCCTGCGCGACGCACCCGGCAGCTGCATCGAAAATTACCGTCATGCATTCAGGCAGAACTGGCGCCAGGCAGTAATCCCCGGCATGATCTTCTGCCTTTTGCTGGGCTTTTATGCATTCATGCTGATGATGTTCCTGTGGGCGTACCGTTTTCCCGGCTGGGGAACACTTGCTGTATATATCTGCGGCCTCCTAATCTTTACCATGTTTTTTACCTTATACTGGCCGCAGCTTGTATTGTTCGAGCAGGCTGGGATGCAGCGGTTTAAAAACTGTCTGCTGTTCCTCATCCGTTTTTTCTGGAGGTCTTTCGGATGCGCACTGCTCCAGCTTGTATACTGGGCAGTGATTCTTCTGTTCCTGCCGTGGTCTGTCATACTGCTTCCGTTTCTTGGTGTATGGTTTATCCTGTATACGGCAAATTTCCTGCTGTATGATACGCTTAATGAAGTCTTCCATATCGAAGAAGAAATCGCACACGCATTTCCAGAACAGACAGCTTTTTACGAAGATGATGAAGCATGGCTGAAAAGAAAACAGGCAGAGCAAACCCATGAAAACTGACGCCAGCTCCTGCAATGCTTTAGGAATGGCTGTGCTTTCGTAAATAAAGAGCGTAAAGCCCATTGGCAATGCAATAGGCTTTACGCTCTTTATTATGATATTATTCGTTTATATTATCCGATTCTGAAAGATTTCCGCTTAAACTTAACAAGTTCACTTTTCATTCAATGTACGGATACCTTTTATACTATTCCTTAATCATATCCAATTCTGTCAAATTAATGCCAGACGAAGAAAGTATGACTTTTAATTCAATATAACGCCGTTTCATTTTTTTATATGCTGATGATTCTTTGTCCGTATCTATCATATAATCCTGCAGTCTTGAAAATTCTTCTATTGATATTTTAAGCATTTCGCCTTCCGTCATAGGATCACCCATCTTTCTTTCAAATCTGTATTGATTGCTGCAGCTTTATCATAGCAAATACCGCTAATCGTGTAAAGACCTATGTTATGACATTTTTACAGCCGCCTCGCTTACATATCCTTCCTGCAGCTCTCTGCCAATCTGCACAATGTTAAATCCTTCTCCATGCACTTCATTTGACTCCAGCACAACGATAAAAGACTGCGGATCCGCCGCCTTTACCGCACGCTGTACCCGATACATTTCCTTTGTGCTGCAGGCACACATAACCATCTGCTTTTTCGCTCCGCAATATCCTCCGTTTGCACTTAAAATCGTACTCCCCCGCTGGCAGCAATCGTCTATCACCTTGCAAATCGTTTTTCCATACTCAGTAACAATCAGCGCCACTTTTCCGGCATTCATGCCATACATCACCTTATCCACCATAACAGCAAAAATATAATTCACAATCACTCCATAAATAATGCCGTCTACGTCACGAAACAAAATGCCCCCTGCAAAAATAATCCCCACATCCGACCAAAAAGCAATATTTCCCAAAGAAAGATGCGGCTTTATCGCTTTGACTGCCATAATAATAAAATCCGACCCGCCTGTAGAAGAATTTCTCGTATAAATAAGCGCATAGCCTATCCCGCCGAATACTCCGGTACAAAGCGCCGCCAAAAGCCTGCTCCCCTCATAAACCGGAAACAGCGGAGCCGCATAGTCAATCAATATCGAAGATATGATCATGCAGCGCACCGAACTAATAAAAAAACTCCTTCCCAACAGCCGATAGCACAGAAACGCTACCGGAACATTCAGCAAAATCGTTGATAATCCAATCGGAACATCAAACAAACGATACAAAATTAACGCAATGCCGGAAAATCCGGTGATCGGAAACTGCGCCTGCACCGCAAAGTTATAAATGCCGATCGCAACAAAAATGCTTCCTATCAATTCCCAGCATAAATCCATCGCCAGTTTTTTCATATTAAGAAAAGTAAAATATTTTTTCATCACGTTTTCACCCTCCATTCTGATTGATTTTAATAAAGCAGCCGCACAAAAAGAACGCAGGCGTATTAATAAATATAATACGCTTGCGCTCTTTCATGTATCAAGCTATCATACTTTTCAAAAACTGTCAAGTACGAATTTTAAAACAAATTATGCCAGCATAACCCTGCACTGCTTTTTATAACAGGCAATCCCGTATTTTAGAATCCTCTCTGTTCCATCATCTAAAAGTCCATCCTCATACTTTGTATTTTCAATTTGTTTTAACGCTTTCTTGCATGCTTGATCCAGATTTCCGTCATGCGCATACTTTACTTCTATGATAATCCCCATATTTGCATGATCTGGTTCCACAAGGATATCCGCATAGCCTTCGCCCATTTCCTGGTTCGATGAAATGCCCCATCTTGTTTTTACTCCCAGGATCCCTAATAGAATCCCATGATAAAAATTCTCTTTCCTATCTGTTCTTACCGCTGTATCCCGGATACTGATCGTCTTTCTTAAATAATCCGTAAAAATCTTTTCTACATGTTTTACATCCCCATTTCGCAGAGCATCACAAAACCTGTTCAGCGTATCAGCATCTTTACGAACGTTTTCCTTAAAAAATTCCATGATCTGTGTTACAAAAATATCCCGGATTTCCAGATTCGGAATTGCCAGTTTCATCCGCCTTCCCTCAGCCTTTCCACGCTGTGTCAGATACCCGGTGGTAAAGAGCAGACTCCAGATATTGTCAATTGTCTGGTAAAGATCCGTGTATGTGAGTTCCTGATGAATTTCCTTCGTAATAACCTCCCCCGCCACCAAACATTCAATCTCCCGCTTCGTCGCGGCATTTGCCGATTCCTGAATAAACCGTTTTACCGCGTCGTTGCTGCTCGTATTGATCCAGTAGTTCTCTGGCTGTACATAAGGATCGCTTCTGATCCTGTCACAATAATTCAGCACATCCCAAGGACAGTACACCGAAGCACTGCCAAACTGGTAACCGTCATACCATCTTTTTACTGCTTCATAATGATCCATAACACCATAATACTCCAGCAGTTCTTTTACTTCCTGATCCGTAAAACCAAAATACTCATCAAAACGCTCATCCGCGGCCGTCAATACTTTCAGGTTATTAAGTCCGGTAAAAATGCTCTCCTTTGAAATCCGAAGACATCCGGTCAGCACCGCAAATTTCAGGCTGTTATTTGTCTTTAACGCCTCCCCAAGCAGGCTGCGGATCAAAGAAATCATCTGGTCATAGTATCCATGCGCATGGGCCTTTGCCAGCGGGACGTCATATTCGTCAATCAGCAAGATGACCTTTGCATGATGATGCTTCTCCAGCATTTCCGACAATATTCTGAGGCTGTCACAAAATGCGGATTCGTCCATATTGCTGTCCAAAAGCCTCTGATATTCCAGTTTGTCACTCTCACTTAACTCCCTGCTCTTTAAAAGATACTGCACATTTGACGCTGCCCGCCGCACAGCTCTGGCTCCCATCCGAAATGCCATTTCAAATGTAAGCGCATCCATGCCTTTCAGGGAAATGGATACAACCGGATATTTCCTCATATATTCCTTACAGAGCGCAGTCTCCTTTGCAATTTTGAGTCCGTCAAAAATACTTTTATCTCCATGCAAAGAAAAAAAATGTTCCAGCATGCTCATGTTGAGTGTTTTCCCAAATCTTCTTGGACGAGTAAATAAGTTCACGGCTCCCCAGTTATAAAGAAACTCAGCAATAAGACCTGTTTTATCAATATAGTAAAAATCTTCTTTCCTGATCTGTTCAAAATTTTCAATCCCAATCGGAAGCTTTTTCTTTCTCATAACAGCTTTCGTCTCAGTCTGCATCTTAACCTTCCTTTTATTCTCTTTCCGTGCTCCCTGCGTAATCCTTAAACGGTCTTCCATTCAAAGAAGCTTCCACAAGCACATCATTCTCATATTTTAGTTTCAATGAGAAAAACGGATCATTTTGTTCCAGCATTCGAAAGAATATCTTGTCCCCCTCCCAAATCGGAAGATCATATACCTGGGACTTATCTATCCATACAAGATCGCCTTCCTCACATTCGATCAGCTCGCCGCTGTATGCATCTGCGGTATATAAAAACATATATTCCGTCGGCTGCCTGTCACAGATAAACGTAATAATGCCCCGCAGCTGCCAGGAGGCCAGCGTCAGTCCTGTTTCCTCCTGCACTTCACGAAGCAGGCATTCTTCCGGTGACTCGTCCGCTTCAAAATGGCCGCCTACACCGACCCATTTATCTTTATTAATGTCATGTTCTCTTTTTACCCTGTGCATCATTAGATATCTGCCGTCTTTTTCGATGTAGCAAAGCGTTGTCTGGTTGCTTCTCATTTCTTTGACTCCCTTTCTCTGATTTCCTCTCTTTGATCTCTTTTCATAAAATACTATGTACAGGCCCACTGTGCCAGCACACGGGAAAAATTGTGTCTTTTTAAATCATTTGCCCTGATAACAAAGTTGATCGGCCCGCCGTTAAGCTCCAAGTCCATGCCGCCAATGTCATCCTGCGGAAACTGATAAGTATCGTCATACAGCTGGAGCAGCACTACGTCACACTCTGCCCAGCCTTCCCCTTCATCATACAGCCGTGGGTCATCCTGAAGATAATTTGGATAACCGCCGATCTTGCACCCGCCGTTTGTAATCTGATCATGTATCCTGCGCAGCGCTGCCAGCTCCTTTGGATTATCGCTGTCCAGCCGATAAGGCATGAACTCTTTTGGATCAGCGTCTGGCAAGCGCATCTTTAACAATGGCTGTCAGCAATCCCGAAAGACTCCCGGCTGAGACGAAGCCGGCACACCGGACGCATGCTTTCTCTCTGAATCTGATTCACAACCTCCTGGCAAAGTTGTATCTTTTCCATGTTTGTCATAGCTATGTTTGACATTCGTTTCTCCTTCTTGTTTGTTTTCCTGATTATAGCACATTAAAAAAGTTCTGTCATCAGACAGTTCTGCAGCCGCCTTCATTCCTCGTATTTTATGTAACTATTCTATCGCAAACTATTCTATCGCAAACTATTCTATCGCAAACTATTCTATCGCAAACTATTCTA
>CAOKJJ010000196.1 GCA_948468465.1 uncultured Eubacterium sp.
CCACCTGTTCCTGGGTATAATTTTTTGTCAAACGGAATTTTTTTAAGTTTTCACAGAATATAGTCTGCTCCATATCTCATCACCTCGAAATTTATTTTTTTAGAAGCTTCTGAATCAGATTATAGTAAAAAATAAAAAAGAAGGTAATGTCTTATTTTGTGAGCGGTATCGCAAAATTTGTATAGTCATAACCAAACTGACGTGGTTTGAGATACGATTCACAATTCTTTTACCAGACATCCAGATATATTTTATTGCAATGCTGCCTGGCGATGTTTTCTGCTTCATCCAATAACATAGTAGCTATTTTCTTCCGCCGGTATTTTTCGAATACGATCAAATCTACGATACCCGGAATATTATGGCCGGATATTTACGCAAAGTATATCAATCCTCATAATCCTGCCGATTACCTGCCCCAGCAAAAAGGCAGTTATTTAAATAGCTGCAAAAAAAAATGCATTTCCTCTTTACGATTCCTTTACAATCCATTAAAATAGAAGTAGAATAGAATTAATAAAGCAGAACGATAAACAGAAGGAGAACAAACATGGCACAAAACCCAATCATAACCATTGAAATGGAAAACGGCGATATTTTAAAAGGTGAATTATATCCTGACATCGCCCCGAATACAGTAAATAATTTTATCAGCCTGATTCAAAAAGGATTTTACGACGGCGTCATTTTTCACCGTGTCATTGAAGGTTTCATGCTTCAGGGCGGGGATCCTGAAGGCACTGGCATGGGCGGCCCGGATTATTGTATTAAAGGGGAATTTACACAAAACGGTTTTGAAAATAACCTGGCTCATGATCCTGGCGTTTTGTCTATGGCCCGCACAATGGCGCCTGATTCCGCCGGTTCCCAATTTTTTATCATGCATAAAAAATCTCCGCATTTGGATGGTCTTTATGCAGCATTTGGCAGGATTACAGAAGGTATGGACGTCGTTGAAAGAATCGCGTCTGTCCCTACGGACGCAAACGATCGGCCAATGGAAACACAGCGAATGAAAAAAGTAACGGTAGATACTTTCGGCGTGGACTATCCGGCACCGGAAACCTGTTGATTCTGACAGCGCTGCCAGCGTGTGTTTGAAAATGCTTTGATTTTGCAGACATGCTCTGGCTCCAGGCCTTGCAGCTGCTTGTAAGGCTCATACACGAACAGTACAAAATAGCGGCACTGCCGCGGATAAGAGGAGGAAGAAATGGCTTATACGAAAATCGACGAGTTTAGTTCCATGCATCTGGATGTACTGAGAGAAATTGGAAATATCGGTTCCGGTAATGCGGCTACCGCACTGGCATCCTTGCTCAATACAGTTGTTGACATCGAAGTCCCGGTCATCAGCCTGATCAGCTATGCAAAAGTAGCGGATTACCTGGGCGGAAAAGATACGAAGGCGCTCGGTATGACTGTCGCTTTGGAAGGCGATATCCACGGCTGCATGCTGGAAGTCGTACATCTTGACTTTGCAAAAAAACTGATTAACACATTTTATCCAAAAGATATTGCAGATCTGACCAAAATTGATGATATGGATATTTCAGTCGTCCGCGAAATGAGCAATATTACAACTGCGGCATATGTGAATTCCATTGCTGCCATGACACAGCTGTATATCAATATCCAGCCGCCAGACAGTTATTGCGATAATGTCTCTGCTCTTGTCTCCATTCCGGCTGAAAAATTATCCCGTAGTTATGATGAACCGGTTTTGTATATTGATGAAAAGCTGCACATCGGGGATACCGAAATGAACAGCGGACTGATACTGGTGTTAGATTCCAAATCCATCCAGATACTTTTCAAAAAACTGGGTATGCCATATTTATAAGATCACTGCAGCCAGATCTGCTGCTGTGATGATGAAAAAGTGCATCAAACACATATTTGATGCACTTTTTCATATTTATTTGAAGCTGTTGTGAAATCACTTGTGCAATCTGCCAAAGAGCAACTATACAAATGATCCTGCGGCAGTTTTTTATCCTTAACTTTTTACACGAAACATACTGATTAGTTTCTTTAACAGCTTTGCCTGGGAACTGAGCTGTTCGCTTGTAGCCGCGCTCTGCTGGGCCGTTGTGGAATTTGTCTGCACAACTTGTGAGATCTGGCTGATGCGGTCCTGTACTTGTGCGATATGATCCGCCTGCGTACGGGATGCGTCTGCGATAACATTTGTAGAATCTACAATTTCGCTGACGCCAGATACAGCCGTTTCCAACTGGCTGGCTGTCGCGCTGGCAATCCGGGAACCATGTTCGACTGCTGCGATCGAGCGTTCAATCAGTTCGGAGGTATTTTGGGATGCCGCCGCGCTTTGTCCGGCCAGTTCACGTACTTCTTCCGCAACAACGGCAAAGCCTTTGCCCGATTCACCGGCTCTGGATGCTTCCACAGCAGCGTTCAGTGCAAGTATATTTGTCTGCGACGCGATCGTTTCTATTGTTTTAATAATTTTTCCGATTTCATTGGAACTGTCACTGATTTCCTGCATCGCCTGTATCATTTCCTGCATCTTTTGATTGCTTTCATACAGCTGTCCGCCGACATCATCTACTTTTTGCCTTGCCTGCTGCGCGTTGGCTGCTGTTTCTTCTACCTGTTTTGAAATATTACGTACCGTTTCTTCCAGTTCTTCGACTGCGCCAGCCTGTTCCGCGGCGCCCTGGCTAAGCGCCTGGGAACCTGCCGCCATCTGTCTGGAGCCGCTGGATACATGTTCTGAACTCTCCACAATCTGTGACATCGTACTGTTTAATCTGTTTAAAATATCATCTAACGAATTTTTTATAGAAGCAAAGTCTCCGACATAGTTTTGCGTTGTGCTCGTTGACAGATCTCCTTTTGAAATGGATTCCAGTACGTTCGCAATCTCACCTATGTATCCTTTTAGCCGGCGAATCGTATTTTCGAATATTTCCGCCAGCAAGCCAATCTCATCCTTAGAACGAATGCCTGCTGTCAGTTCCTGATGGCTGCCAAGCCCCAGATTCCCCTGTTCCATCGTATGTGCTAACTGCGTCAGTTTTGAAAGCGGGCGTGAAACTACCCGATATATAAAAACAGACATAAAAATAATACTGATGATAAGCATTCCCAGTTCCGCCAGAACAGATATGACCATCGTACGGTTCATCTGTGCATAAGCATCCTGTAAGGATATCCCGGCAAAAATAAGTCCGTCAATCTGTCCGTTTTCATCTTTGGTCGGCACATAAGAGCAGACATGCTCCACCCCTAAAATGGACGCGTTTCCTACATAGGACTTTCCCTCTTCCAGTACAATCTGCGCCAGTTCTTTTGACAATTTTGTCCCTACCGCACGTTCTCCGTCCTGCTGAATGGTTGTATATACACGCTCATCCCCATGAAAAATCGTAAATTCACAGCCAAGCAGCTCTTTTAATTCGTCCAGTACCACTGTCCGGTCCGGCGGCCCTACGTATCCGTCCAGTTCATATGCAAGCATATTTGTGCCGCTGACACACTGCTTACGCAGCATGCTGATTGTCAATTTGTTGAACATGGCAACACAGATGCCTACTACAACCGAAATGCTCAGTATCAGCAGACAGCCTACTACCAGATTTACTTTGTTTCCAAGATGCCGTATTTTCTTTTTGTTCTCCATTTTCTTTCGCCTCAGAATCCTATTTATTTTCACTCCTGTGTCAATCTATCTATCCATACACAAAAGGACAGATAAGATACCGCTTTATCTGCCCTTCTGTATTTCTATTTGCACATCACCATTTCGGGTATTTGATTACCATTCATCTGCCGACTCATCATCTACAACTGCCGCCACTGTACCAGCGACTGAAGCCGACACCGTAACTACTACCGTAATAATAACAAGCAGCAAGATCAATGCTAAAAATACAATAATGCCCATTTATTCATCCTCCGATGCTTCCTGATTAGATTTATGGTTTTTTTACAACTTTTGCTTTTCTGCTCATTCCACCATCCAAAAGCAATGAACGATAGGAAGAGATCAGCCCTCTTGTCGGAACATATACTTTCAAAGATGTTTTTGTCTTTTTAAACGCATAGTTGCTGACATTCACCAGACTTTTCGAATTAATTACCACCTTTTCAAGTTTCGGACAGTTATAAAACGCATAATGCTCAATCGAACGCATTTTTGTGCCAAGCGTGATTTTTTTCAAAAACCGATTGCCGCGGAATGCGTTTGCGTTAATACAGGTAACCGAGTATGTCCGTCCGCCGTAGGAAATCGTATTTGGAATTACGACATTGGTTACAGACTCATCTACAAGGCTCATCACGCGGACCCGTTTATCTGTAATGCTGGATATTTTATATATAATATTTCCAATCGTAATCTGATCGCCTTTTTTCTGTCCCGGATCGGAAGGCTGATCGGTATCATCCGTCATAGAAATCAGCCATACCGCATCTACGGTCAGATCAGAGTTTACTCTTTTGTAGTTCTCTGTTGACCAGGCAAGACGGTATCCTTTTCTCGTCCAGTTCGGCGCTGCCGCTTCTGTACCCTCTTCTACGCCTGTTACGACTGATTCTTTGTTATTGGCGGTATCACGAAACGTAACGGTATACAGCTTCTTCCAGACAGTGCTGATCGTCCGGTTGGAAGTAATGACCGTGCCGGAGTTAAAATCATCCGTCCAGCGCAGTACATATCCTGCCCGTTCCCAGCCTACCGGCGGGTCAACGGTTTCGCCGCTCATGACTTTTTTCTCAATCGTCTGCTTTGTCTCTGTATTGTAAAATTTTACGGTACATTCGACACTGCGCGTAATATTATTCGTAATCGCATACCGTTCCGCTGTGCTTCCGCCCTGGCAGATAATACACAGTCCGCTGCTGCAGTTACGGAATACGTCCGCGCCGATATTAGTAACCGAATTTGGAATCGTTACATTGCCAAGTCCGCTGCAGTCATAAAAAGCTTTGTCTCCTATTGTGCGCACCGTATTTGGTATCGTAATGGAAGAAAGCCCTCTGCACCCATAAAACGCCTCATTTCGAATCTGCGTCACATTATCCGGAAATTCTGTTAAAATACCGACCTGTGTACCAGACGGGCAGAAAAGCAGCACATTGCTGTTATTGCTTTCTCTGTAATATAATATCCCATTATGCACAAAATATAACGGATTATTCGTAACCTTTACACCATTGGTCAGGCCATCCAGCGACTGGCAGTCAGCAAACGCGCCGCCTTCCAACCACGTAACGGTCGAGCCGATTTCAACACTGCTCAAACTGCTGCAGTTCATAAATGCTTCGTTCTGCACGGTCTGTACGCCGCCCTGCCCTCTGACTTTTTCTCCAAGCGTAACTCCGGTCAGCGCATTACAGCCGTAAAAAGCCCGGTACTCAATCTCCTCCGCGGCTATATATCCGCCTGCCGGACTCAGCTGATCTGATCCTGAATTCGAACCGACATAATCATTGTAATAGGTCTGTATTCTTGACAAGCCTGTACAGTTCGCAAATGCTTCCTGTCCGATATATGTGATCGTATCCGGCAGCAGCAGGGAGTTTAATGTCGTACAGCCATTAAATGCCCGGCGCAAAATCCCTCTGACCTTGACATATACACCCGTGTTTGATGAATTATTATTGTCCGAATTATTATTGCCGTTATTATTATTATTGTTATTATTATTATTGTTATTGTCCGGGTCATAAAAAATAGTCGTTGGTATTCTTAATTCCCCGTCAACAATCGCATGCGAAGTGTAGCTTTCCACATTGGCAAAATAATCTCTGCCCAAATCGTCTGTCGCATATCCGGTAAATGTAAAAGTAAGTGTAACATTACCGTCAGCATCTCTAATTGCATAGCTTCCCTGCGGCACTTCTTCTGCAAACGCTTTGCCTGTATGCAGCAGAAGGCTCATCGCAAACGCCATGAAAAACAGTATGCCAGCGCGCCAGATGCGCATATTTTTGTGATTCTCCATCTTACAATCCCTCCCATCTCTACAGCCGCTTCATTGTTGGCTTTTTCACGCCGGAACTTTTCAGCAGCGCTCTGTATTTATCCATTTGTGAATTGTAAGTATAAAACACTGCTTTCGAATGAATATTGCTGAACGCCTTATTATTGATCTTTACGATATTTTTGCTCTTCAGCTTGATCTTCTTTAATTTCTTGCAGTCGTTAAACGCTTTTGCACTGATGCTCTTCATATTTTTATTAATAACGACAGTGGAAATACTTTTATTTCCTTTCAGTGCATTGTTCGTAATCAGCGTTACGCGGTAACGGACTCCTCCGGATGATACGGTCTCCGGTATCGTGACACTGCTGACATTCGCATTTACAAGTCCCACGAACTTTACGGTCGGATTGCCCGGATTCGAAGAGCTTACTTTGTACAGATTATTGCCTTTTGTAATATCTGTGCCTTTCGCCGCCGGTTTTGCCGCGTTTGCGCCGATGGTCGTACCGGTTGCCGTATTGCGCCAGACTGCGTTTACCGTAAAGTCCTCTGTTACAATATCTGTCAGATCTTTGTCCCAGGACAATGTATAGCCGGACATGGACCATGCGGGAGGAGTTGCGTACGCTCCTTCATCTACCTGCACCACTTCGGAACGGTCATTAAAATTGTCCACAAACGTTACATTGAACAGCTTATTCCATACCTGATGCACTCTCGTATCCTGTTTGATCGCCGTATAAGTGCCGCTCCAGCTCATCCGGTATCCGGGACGGCCTTCCACACTTGGCGGCACCGCGTCCTTGCCCTCCACAACTTCCTGTGTGGATATCAGATTGGAATAAGTCGAGTTTGTATAAAAACTAACAGTATACGTACGCTCTGCCGTAAGGCCGTTGGAGGTTGCGTATATTGCCGCCTGTGAACCGTTATGGCACAGTACCGTTACTTTGGTCCCGGTAAATACACCGCTTCCGATAGAGGTCGTCCGCATCGGGATTGTAATCTGGTGCAGCGCTTCACAGTTTGCAAACGCCTGATCGCCAATCGTCGTCACATTGCCCGGAACGACAAAATCCACTAAAGATTTGCATCCCAAAAATGCACGGTTCCCGATAATTTTCATATCGTCTGTCATATTTACTTTTTTTAATTTTTCACAGCCCTGAAACGTGCCTGGATTGATCGTCGTGACACCCGCAGGAATCGTGATCTCTTCCAACGCGCTGTCGCCGCGGAACGCTTCTTCGCCAAGTGAAGTCAATCCAACCGGAAGCAAAATGGACTTTAGCAGTTTACATTCTGCAAACGCATGGTCGCCAATCTTTTTCACCGTCTCCGGTATTGTAATCGTCTGCAGCGTAGGAGAACCCCAGAAAGCGCCTTCAGCGATTTCGGTCAGTGTAAAGGAAACTGCGTCCGGCACTTTATATTCTGCTGCCGAATTGGCAAGCGGATACTGGACAAGTGTATACAGTCCCGTTCCAGCGCCGGCTGTGTAATAATACAACGCATTATCAATAATCTTATATCTCTGGTTTCCGTCGCCGACTTTCATGCTGTTTAACGCCACACAATCCGCAAATACATATTTGCCGATCGAATTCGTCGTAGCAGCTATCTCTACCGTTGTAAGATCATGGCAGGCAAAAAAAGCCCTATCGCCGATCGTACGTATTCCAAATACTTTTCCGTCGCTGTTCGTACCGCCTGACATCGTTACTTTTTGAATGCCAAGATTTCCGCTGAAAGCATTCTCCGCAATCGCCGTAACATCATAGGAAGTCGTAACGGTCGTCGGCTGCTGCGCAGAACCTCCTGTGCCGCCCGTATTTCCTCCGGACGCCGCCGTACGCGTCACTGAAATTTTTGTAGGAATCGCAAGTTCTTTCATTCCTCCGTTATAGCCGGTAATCTCAGCCTCTTTGCCGTTAATGCGAAACGTAAAGCCTCCCGCAGTCGTACGCCCGTCAGCAGAAGTATCTTCCACTTCGCTGCCTGCACTCTGCGGGGCAGCCATTACAAAATCCGTTTCTACATATGGTACCGTAACAGCCGATGTAAGCGTTGCCGCCGCCACAAACGCTGCTGCCCATACTTTTCGTCTCATTTGAATCCCCCTGTGCTAATTTTTTACTAACTTTACCACTATAAGAAATTATATACTATTCATCCATAATCTTCAACAATATTTCTGATAGAAATATCTGGCAATCGTTACAGCATACAATCAATATGATTTCCGACAAAACTGTTTACCATCTGCTGTGCGGACTGCATCTGCATACTGTCCGGCGATAGGCTCGCCGCTGCAGTCTGTGTATTGCCGGCCTCCGTCTTTTTTGTCTGGGCGCTTTGCTTTGGTATATCCAGATTGTTTTTCAGAAACATCCGGTACGTCTGCTTCATCTGCTTTTCTGTCATTTTTGCGTACTCCGCGTCTTCTGAAAACAGAACGCTTACCTGATATCTGCCTGTATCCTGCAGCTTCTTTTTATCAATCTTCATCTTTCCGCTGCTTTGTACCGTAATGCCAATCTCACCAAGCTCATCCGCATGTTCTTTCGTCAGTTTTTTCATCTTAGACAGATAACGGCTTACCTGATCGTCATTCATTCCTTTTGCGGAATCCACATAATTGTTGTACGTATTGACAAACGCCTGCACTTTGTC
>CAOKJJ010000197.1 GCA_948468465.1 uncultured Eubacterium sp.
TAATATATCAGCCATATGCATTCCCTCTCTTACTGCACAGATTATAGCACAGGATTTCCCAATTGAGAAGTGCAATTTTTTCGCAAAGTCTGTGAAATCAAGGCGTTGCAGATATTGTGGATAAAGTGGATAAGGTGGATAAGGATGAAGTTCACATTATATTAATTCTAAAAAAGGCTGTAAATCAAATCTTTCCACATTTTATTTTGACGTGTGGATAAAACACAAAAGATCCACATGTAAATAGGCATCTTTTGCACAATTTAATGTGGATAATGTGGATAACTAGTGGTTAAGCAGGCTTTCACCAACTTTTAATATGTCTCCGGCCCCCATAGTTATCAACAGGTCGCCGTTCATTATTTTTTTTAACAAAAATTTTTCAATCTCTTCAAAAGATGGAAAATAATAGCATTCAGTTCCAAATGTTTTTAATTTTTCGAGGATGTTCAGGGAGCTGACTCCAAGTGTATCAGTTTCCCTGGCGGCATAAATATCAGCCAGTATGACAAGATCGGCTGCAGAGAGCGCATGAGCAAATTCATCTGAAAATGCCTTTGTCCGTGTATAAGTATGCGGCTGGAACACGCAGATAATGCGGTTATGTGGATAATTGGCAGCGGCATTTAATGTAGCTTTTATTTCCGTTGGATGGTGTGCATAATCATCAACAATCGTAGCGCCGTTTACAGTGCCTTTGATCTGAAAGCGGCGGTCGGTTCCGCAGAAGGCTTCAAGACCTTTGGAAATGATATCGGCCGGGATATTCATCTGTAAGGCAAGCGCGGCCGCGGCAAGTGCGTTGCTGATATTATGGCGGCCTGGCACGTTCAGAGAGACATCACATACTTTGTCCTTGTGATGCATAATGGTAAACTGCGCAAAGCCAGACTGCTGATAAGTGATATTAGCCGGATAATAAGTGCAGGAAGGGTCAAAGCCATAGGTAACGATATTGCGGTTAAGACCTTCAAGCAAAGCATCCAGCTGGTCAATTTCGTTGTTTATAATGATCGTGCCGTCTGATGCCGTGTTTTCTGTAAACAGGCGGAAAGAATGCCGGATGTCATCCAAATCTTTAAAAAAGTCCAGATGATCTTCTTCGATATTAAGGATCATGCTGTATTTAGGATAAAAATGCAGAAAGCTGTTTGTATACTCACAGGCTTCTGTTACAAAACAGGAAGAATGGCCGACACGAATATTGCCGCCAATGGCAGGCAGTATGCCGCCTATGGATATGGTCGGATCCATCTGCGCTTCCAGCAGAATCTGCGCGGCCATGGAAGTGGTTGTTGTCTTTCCATGCGTGCCTGCCACGGCAACAGACTGTTTATAGTTAGCCATCATCTGGCCGAGCAGTTCTGCACGGCTGAGCATGGGAATCTGCATTTCCTGTGCAGCCATGTATTCCGGATTATCCGGATGGATCGCCGCGGTATAGACGACGAGATCCGTACCAGGACGGATATTGCTGGCGCTTTGGCCGTAATCAATGACGGCGCCGGAGCGCTCCAGTTTTTTGGTAAGTTCCGATTCTTTAGCGTCTGAACCGGATATTGTAAAATGTTCTTCCAGGAGGACTTCTGCGAGCCCGCTCATACTAATGCCGCCAATGCCTATAAAATGCACATGGGCCGGCTTTTTAAAATTAATCTGATACATTTGCTTTACACCTGCACAATCTATACCCTATAGGGTATCTGTATTTTATATGCACATAGTCGGAGAATTATGCCTGCTATGTGCTCTATTTTTATTATAAACATATTTAATTATTTTGCAATTTATTTCTTCATTCATTTTCATTCATTTTCATCTTCTCATGTTATAAAAAAACAAAATTTTGTAAATTTCTACAAAAACTGGTGGCGAAAAGACAAAAAGATGTGAAAAATGATGTACATTTCAGGACAGATATGTTATACTGGTTATACGGATTGAAAGAATATTGGATGAGGGGTGAGTGTAGTGATTTGTAAAGAAATGATAGCCATGCTTCTGGCTGGCGGACAGGGGAGCCGCCTTGGAGTATTGACTTCTGCGGTAGCTAAGCCAGCGGTAGCATTTGGCGGAAAGTACCGCATTATTGATTTTCCGCTAAGTAACTGCATCAATTCAGGCATTGATACGGTAGGTGTATTGACACAGTACCAGCCGCTGCGCCTGAATTCACATATTGGCATAGGCATTCCCTGGGATCTGGACCGGAATAACGGAGGGGTTACCGTATTGCCTCCGTATGAAAAAAGTGATAACAGTGAGTGGTATACCGGCACGGCAAACGCGATATTTCAAAACCTGAATTATATGGAAAGTTATCATCCGGAATATGTGATTATTCTGTCCGGCGACCATATTTATAAGATGGACTACGAAGAGATGCTGGATTTTCATAAGGCCAACCATGCGGATGTTACGATCGCGGCGATGCCGGTTCCGATGGAAGAGGCCAGCAGATTCGGAGTTGTAATTACAGACGAAGAAAAACGGATCAAAGAATTTGAAGAAAAACCGGAACATCCTAGGAGCAATATGGCATCCATGGGTATTTATATATTTAGCTGGAAAGTACTCAAGGACGCGCTTGTAGTTTTAAGAGATCAGAATAACTGTGATTTTGGCAAACATATCATTCCTTATCTGCATGAAAAGGACTTTCGCCTGTTTGCCTATGAATACAACGGATATTGGAAGGATGTCGGAACGCTTGGTTCGTATTGGGAAGCGAATATGGAGCTGATTGACCTGATTCCGGAATTTAATTTATACGAGAAGTATTGGAAAATTTATACGAAATGTGATATTATTGAACCACAGTATCTTGCAGCGGAAGCAGTTGTGGAAAAAAGCCTGATCGGAGAAGGCTGTGAGGTCTACGGCGAAGTGTACAGTTCCGTAATTGGCGCAGGTGTTACGATTGGAAAAGGGACTGTAATACGTAATTCCATTATTATGAAGGATGCCGTAATTGGGGAACATGTAACGATAGATAAAGGAATCATTGCGGAAAATACAAAGATTGGCGACCGTGCGCAGGTTGGTGTCGGCGAATATGCACCAAGCACGTATAATCCAAAGGTATACGCCTTCGATCTGGTTACGATAGGGGAAGATTCTGTGATTCCCCCGGATGTTAGGATCGGACGAAATACAGCAATCGCAGGGAGGACTACATCAGAGGACTATCCTGATGGACAGCTTGCCAGCGGCGGAGCGATTATAAAGGCAGGTGAATCGGCATGAAAGCATTAGGACTGATTTTAGCAGGCGGAAATAATAACCGCATGCAGGCATTATCAAAAAAAAGAGCGATTGCGGCCATGCCGGTAGGCGGCAGCTTTCGATGCATTGATTTTGCATTGAGCAATATGACAAATTCACAGATACAAACCGTTGCCGTATTGACGCAATATAACGCACGTTCATTAAATGAACATTTAAGTTCATCCAAATGGTGGGATTTCGGAAGAAAACAGGGCGGGCTGTATGTGTTTACACCGACAGTAACCTCAGATAACAGCTGGTGGTATCGCGGAACGGCGGACGCAATGTATCAGAACGTTGATTTTCTGAAACGCTGCCATGAACCGTATGTGATCATTACAAGCGGAGACTGTGTTTATAAAATAGATTACAATAAAATATTGGACTACCATATTGAGAAAAAAGCGGATATTACAATTGTCGTAAAAGATATGGACCGGTCAGAAGATGTCAGCAGGTATGGCGTTGTAAAGATGAATGAAGATTCCAGGATTGTAGAATTTGAAGAGAAGCCAATGGTTGCTCAGTCAAATACCATATCAACTGGGATCTATATTATCCGCAGAAGGCTGCTGATCGATCTGCTGGAGCACTGCGCACAGGAGAGCCGGAGCGATTTTGTTACAGATATTTTGATCCGTTATAAGAATTTAAAGCGTATATATGGATATAAGCTGGAAGGCTATTGGAGCAATATTTCTACAGTAGATTCTTACTATAGAACAAATATGGATTTTTTAAAGCCGGAAGTACGCAAATTCTTTTTCCGGGATTATCCGCATGTATACTCAAAAGTAGACGATTTGCCGCCTGCAAAATTTAATGTGGGTTCTGATGTACGCAACAGCCTGATTTCCAGCGGCTGCATTATCAACAGCAAAGTAGAAAATTCCGTATTATTTAAAGAAGTTTTTGTAGGCAAAAATTGCGTGATCAAAAATTCTATTATATTAAATGAAGTTTATATTGGTGACAATACGCATATCGAAAATTGTGTCGTAGAGAGTCGGGGGACTCTGAAAGCGAATACTTATTACTGTGGTGACAGCGGTATTAAAGTAGTCGTGGAAGATAACAATGAACGGTATGGGTTGTAATAGATCTCAAGCTGCAGTTTTATGGCTGCAGCTTGAAAGTCACAAAGCAAAAAGGAGGGGTATACCACTATACGAAGTAAAGGTGAGGTGTTTTATAGGAAATGAAGAAAGGGGCGAAAGATGATGCGAATAACAGATGTCCGAGTCCGAAAAGTTGAAAAAGAAGGAAAGATGAAAGCAGTGGTATCTATCACAATAGATGATGAGTTTGTTGTGCATGATATCAAAGTAATTGAAGGGGTTAAGGGATTATTCATCGCAATGCCTAGCAGAAAGGCAGCAGATGGAGAGTTCCGCGATATTGCTCATCCGATTAATTCTGAGACTAGAGACCATATTCAGAATATCATTCTGGAGGAATATCAAAAACAAATGACAGCAGAAGAAGAGACGTGAATGACGATTGAAACAGAATAGAAATGAAAGGGACAGCATATTCTGTCCAAAAGAAACCGCAGCAGACTCATGTATGAACACATTTGCCTGCTGCGGTTTTTATTTCTTCTCTTTATTTTTGGCAGATTCAAAATCCGTAACAGCCGGATCAATCAGCTCTTGGACACGGTGCCATTCCTTGGTAGTTTCGTCTTTGACCGTTTCGCTCCGGTTTTGAGATAAAAAACGTGCCAGCTCATAGCAGCTGATCCAGATTTCATTATTTCCATCTTTTTGTGATTCATCAAAAATAAGCTGCAGACCAAAGTGCAGATGTATAATGTCGATATTATTTGTGTTTTCTGTATCACTGTATCCAGTATGGCCCATATAACCGATCACATCGCCCGCAGTCACGGTGCTGCCTTCCTTTAATGACTTGCAGTATGGAAAATTTTGGCGCAGATGCGCATAATAATAATACCGTTTTTTGTCAAAGCTGCGTATGCCAATACGCCAGCCGCCGTAACGATTCCAGCCAAGGCATTCCACATAGCCCGACTCTACAGCAATGATCGGAGTGCCGATCTGCCCCATCATGTCGTGTCCAAGGTGCTGCCTGCGATAGCCAAAGGAGCGGGAAGAGCCGAAATCATCATAATCAGAATAAGGAAAACCTTTTGCAATCGGCGAAAAGGCTTTTAATCCATATTGTATTTTTTCCGAATCAGAGCCTGGAATCCGGTATTCACCAACAAAACCACCAAGCACAGCATGATAGGCTTCGTTATAATAGTCATAATATTTCATATCCTGTGTCATCTGTTCTAATGTTGATTCTTTATTTAATAATTTATTTACAATACGTGTCAGATCAGCTTTGTTATAATTTTTAAAATCTCCGCCATATTTGCATCCAAGTACCGCGAGCAGGCAGACCCAGTCCAGAGGAGTGTCCGTATCATGTGACTGCAGATCATACTGATAGGCATCGTTCATAGCCTCGCTTGTGACCTTAAAGTCCACCCATTTGATAAAATCCTTTCCAGAAGTATCTGAATGGCTGTATAATTCCGCCCTCCGGGAAGACACAGACCAGTTTGTTTCGGGCTGATTTAATATTTCCTGAATGAAATTTTCCGTATGGGCACGGAACAGCGAAAGAGAAAGAATTCCGAAGAGTGAGCACAGTTCTATAAAAACGATAAGTTTGAAACGGGTCGGTTTGATCATGAGGATACCAGCAAAAGGATAAGTATTAATAATATATATGAAGCGGGCGGGAAAATATGTCGGTCGGAAGCGGCAATATGAAATCCATCCCCAATGCGACTGATAACAGGTTAGAGAAAAAGAAGTGAAAAAAATGGATTTAAAGTGTAACATTATTTGATAAAATTCTATTTATATATAGTACATGCACCAGAAAGGCAATAAAAATTATGAAGGATAAGGCATCGAAGGATGATGATCTATATGTAAAATATGCAAATACCGTAAAACGTTTTTTAATTTCTCTTTCGGGAAACTTTGACTTAGCAGAGGATCTTACGCAAGAAACATTTTATCAGGCATATAAGTCTCTCCATAGATATAATGGAAAATGTAAAATGTCTGTGTGGCTGTGCCAAATTGCAAAACATATGTACTTTGACTATCTGAAAAAGGAAAAGCACGTACAGAAGATAGAAATAGAGAATTTAAAAATATTCGACACAGAAAGAAATGTGGAAGAAACATATCTTATAAAGGAAGAAATTCAAGAACTTTTATTTGCAGTACAGCAGGCGAAAAAAACTTATGGACAAGTGTTTTGGCTAAGAGCATACGAAGAAATGACTTTTAAAGAAATAGGAGAGATTTTTGATAAAAGCGAAAATTGGGCACGCGTAAATTATTATCGCGCGAAAGAGTGGATTAGAGAAAGGATACGATCAAAGAATGAAAATAACATGTGATATTATTAATGATTTAATTCCTCTGTATATTGATAATCTTTGTACGGAGGATAGCCGTAAACTGATAGAAGAGCACATGAAACATTGTAATAAATGCAGCCAAAAGCTGGAAGATATGAAAAATCCGTTAGAATATCCTCAAATACCGGAACATTGGGAAAGTAAAGAACCGTTTAAGAAAATCAAAAAGAAAGTCCGCATACAGCTGATAATCGCAGTTATTATGACTGGCTGTATCATAGGTTCATTTATGTTTGCGGTGCAGGAGGTGGGATGGCTGCATAATTATTTTCATCCTGGAAGTGAAGCTACGATTGAAAATGAAATGGATCAAACAGAGTGGTCACAGGTAAAAGTATCCTATAGCGATTATTTGAATTTTTCTTCCATCTTTTATAAAAAAGAGATGATAAATGACGCCAATAGCAGCGGCTGTGTTGCTGTTCGTATATTAGATGAGAACAGGAATATCATTTTAGATGAAATAACAGTTGATGCGGGTGAATCTGTCAGCCTAAAAGGGTTAGAAAATAATATGGATTATATTGTTGAAGTGAAGTGCAAAGAGGGAAGATATTTTTTGAATTTCATATAATTTGTAAAATTTATTTTCATAAATCGTAGAAATTTTATAATAAGGTAAAGAAACAAGACAAAGACAAGGTATCACAGGACTGTTCTATGCGGACAGACATAGCCAGTATTTCTGATACATAAAAGGACTTGTAAGGTTGTAAACCATACAAGTCCTTTTGTCTGTTCTATCTGTTTGTCTGTTTCTATTTTACATTCATCCTTTGCATTCCGCATTCCGTAAGAAACCTGCGTAATGGATCATTTTTTATGCTTTTTTTAAGTAAGGGCATGAATTTCCTGCGCCAATAGAAAAGGCTCTGCCTGTCCATGTTCTCATAATCCTGAAGCTGGACTTTAATGTTAATTTTTGTAACAGTTCTTCCACGTTACCTTTTTAAAGTCATGTTTAAAAGTTTTTTATTATGCATCTATTCTTTCATTAAATCAATATCAATTAAATTCACGCCTATGACATTTAACAATGCTTTTAAAGAAAGATATTCTTTTTTTAAGATAGCGTATGTTTCGGTTGCGTTTTCTTTTTTCGCCGCAATCATAAAATCTTGTATTTTCTTAAACTGCTCAATAGTATCTTTTGCAATTTCCGCATTGTCCGGCATATCATCACCTGCTTTCCTTGATCAAGGACTGGTTGTTATGATCTGTTTTTTATTCTTTCACGATGTCTAATTCCGTAAGATTGATACCAGATGAAGTAAGTATTACTTTTAATTCAATATATCTGCCTTTCATCTCCTTGTATGCAGCTGATTCTTTATCCTGTGTTAAAATCATATACTTTTGTAATCTTGCAAATTCTTCAACGTTTTTTTGTATTATTTCTTTGTCTGACATGTGATCACCTGCTTCCTATAATTTTTACTGTCGATTACAGGTAAATCATAACAGATAATGCAGAAGGTGTAAAGACTTATTGTCAGGGTCTGCAAACTGTGATCCATGTCATTTACTTAAACTTTTCACAGTCAGACTCTGCGCCTGGCGGGATGGTTCCGGCCACCAAAACCATCCTGCCAGGCGCAGAGTCGTCCGGGAATCCATTAAGTTAACTGACAGTGACGGAGAATAGTAGCAGGCTGCTAAAATATACAAGGAAAATTATGGTTCATCTAGCATTTTCGTGTCATAATGTGTT
>CAOKJJ010000198.1 GCA_948468465.1 uncultured Eubacterium sp.
CCGGCGTCCGCATAGCCAATAAAATAACGCAACACAATGTCAATTCTGTTGCATAGTATTAAAATTTTGCCATTTTGCGCAAGAAATTGTTTTTAAGTTCCTAAGGAACTGTGCAGAAATAACTTATACAAGCAAATGGTATAAGTTATTTCCGCACAGTTTTTTAATGTTTGATACGGGTTTTTCTTTTTGAAAAAAACGATATTGTTTTAAGTTAAATTAAGGTTCGGACGTTATAGTATGACTGACACAAATCATTACCTTTAATGCAATCGGACAGGAGGCAGAATATGGCAGATCAAATGACTTTTGAGCGTTACGAATTAAAATACATGCTTACACGGCAGGAAAAGGAAGAAATCATGAAGGCGATGGAACCCTACATGAAACTGGATTCCTATGGAAGGACCACCATACGGAATATTTACTTTGATACAGATACGTTTCGGCTGGTCCGATGTTCTCTGGAGAAACCGGTATATAAAGAAAAGCTAAGGGTACGCAGCTATAAGCCGGTACATACAACGGAGCCGGTATTCGTGGAAATTAAAAAGAAATACAAGTCTGTGGTCTATAAGCGCAGGCTGAAGCTGCCGGAACAGGAAGTCATGGAGAGCTTTCAAAAAGGAAAGCCGCTTCCTGGCCATTCCCAGATAGGAGCGGAAATCCAGTATTTCCGTGACTATTATAAAGACCTTAGGCCGGCGGTGTTTTTGTCTTATGAGAGGGAAGCCTGGTATGCTTTGAACGGCGGTGATTTCCGCGTGACTTTTGATGAAAATATCCTTTACCGGAGGGAGGATTTTTCTCTTGGAAGCGAAATTTATGGTATTCCGCTTATAGGGGATCAGCAGACTTTAATGGAGATTAAGACTGGTGGGGGAATTCCTTTGTGGATGGGGCAGGCGCTTACCAGGAACCATCTTTATAAAACATCATTTTCAAAATACGGTTCTGCTTACAGATGCATGATGGCCGGGCAGGAACAGACAGGAGGATACAAATATGCCTGATACAATTTTCAGAGGGATTTTTGATACAGATATGACAACGGTGATTTCCGTTTCAGATTTTTTATTATGTTTAGGCTGCGCCCTTGTGATTGGGCTGATTTTGGCAGGCGCTTATATGTGCGGGGCAAAATACACCAGAAGCTTTGCCGCGACGCTCGCCTTGCTTCCGGCCGTTGTCTGCGTTATGATCATGATGGTGAATGGAAATGTTGGAACCGGCGTGGCAGTGGCAGGCGCTTTTAGCCTGGTCCGGTTTCGGTCTGTACCCGGTTCCGCAAAGGAAATAGGAGCCATTTTTTTAGCCATGTGTTCCGGACTTGTGGCAGGAATGGGTTATCTGGCTTACGCCCTTTTATCCGCATTGATTCTGGGCGTGATGATGTTGGCTTATAACCGTATGGATTTTGGAACCCGAAAGAACATCGCGCGTTACAAAACACTTCACATTACGATACCGGAGGATTTGGATTACAGCGGCGTATTTGATAAAATCCTGCAGGAATACACATCATCCTATGAAGTGGTGCAGGTTAAGACCACCAATATGGGAAGCCTGTTTAAGCTGACGTATCACCTGACTTTGAAGGATTTGGAAAAAGAGAAGGAATTGATTGACGCGCTGCGCTGCCGTAACGGCAATCTGGAGATTTCCATTAGCAGACAGGAAACGATGGCAGGAGAATTGTAGGAGGTAAAGATAGATGAATAAAAAAAGGATTTTGAGTTTATTTCTCGTTGGTACTATGATGTTTAGCGGGTGCGCTGCACAGACAAATCAGGATAAACAGGCAAATCAGAGTACACAGGCAAAGGAACGTGTGCAGGAAAATACAAAGTCTTCATCGTCAGCTGACAGCAGCATGATGGAAATAGATACTTCCGATATGTTCTCAGGCCGGGATAAGGAAGTAGGATATGATGAAACGGAAAGTGTATCCGTCCGGCTTTCGGATGACGGTTCTGCCTGCGAATCAGATGCAGTGCTTCTGGAGGGGAATACCATTACGATTACCGATGAGGGGACTTATATACTCTGTGGGGCTTTGACAGACGGAATGGTGGTAGTAGCGGCAGACGATACAGATAAGGTGCAGCTGGTGCTGGATGGCGTAAGCATATCAAATTCGGAATCCGCAGCCCTTTATATTTTGTCCGCGGACAAGGTTTTTGTCACGACGGCAGCCGGTTCGGAAAATACAATGGAAAATGGAGGAACCTATACGGCAATAGACGAAAATAATATTGATGCCGCTGTTTTCTCAAAATCTGACCTGACGTTTAACGGAGAAGGAAAACTTACTGTTACGGCCAAAGCAGGGCATGGAATCGTATCCAAAGATGATCTGGTATTTACTTGCGGAACCTATGAGATCACAAGTGAAGGCCATGGAATTTCCGGGAAAGACAGTGTCCGCATTGCCAATGGTTCGTATAAGGTTGTTTCCGGAAAAGACGGTATCCATGCGCAAAACGCAGATGACGCCGATCTGGGGTTTGTGTATGCTGCGGATGGAACCTTTGAGATCATAGCAAAGCAGGATGGGATCAGTGCAGCAAGCTGGCTGCAGATAGAAGATGGCGACTATGCAGTTACCACAGGGGAGGGGAGCGCTGCCGTAAAGAATCAGCATATGCAGGAGCGTATGCCGGATATGCCGGCAGGCCGGGAGACTAAGGCGGCGGCAGCGGAAGAAGATTCTGTCAGCATCAAAGGGATAAAAGCAGGGACGCAAATGATTTTAAAAGCAGGGACCTATACCCTGGATACAGAAGATGACGCGCTGCATTCCAATGGTACGATTGCGATCAGCGGAGGAACTTATACAGTATCCTGCGCAGATGATGGGATCCATGCGGATGCAAATGTGCTTATTTCCGGCGGCAGGCTGGATATTGCACAAAGTTATGAAGGGGTGGAAGGCCTGGGGATTGACATTACCGGGGGAGAGATTTCGATTCTGGCCTCCGATGATGGGATCAATGCGGCTGGAGGAAATGACAGCAGCGGATTTGAAGGGTATGGGCCGGGAGACGGCCAGTTTGCCGCTACAGAGGGGGCTTATATCTGCATTTCCGGCGGTATTTTGCATATCAACGCTTCCGGAGACGGCATTGATTCCAATGGAGACCTTACCGTTTCCGGAGGGGAAACGTATCTGGCAGGGCCTGTAAACGATGGAAATGGTTCGCTGGATTATAATGGAACGGCGGTGATTACGGGAGGGATTTTCGCGGCGTCAGGTTCTTCAGGTATGGCGCAGAACTTTGGCGGTTCATCTTCCCAGGGGGTAATGATGGTTCAACTGGATAACAAGCAGGAAGCAGGCACGCAGATTGCGCTTACGGACAGCGCCGGAACAAAACTTCTGTCCTGGACGGCAGAGAAGGAATACTCTTCTGTAATTATAAGCTGCCCTGAGGTCAAACAGGGAGAAACTTATACTTTGACAGCAGGAACGGCGAAAGAAAGCATTGCGATGGACAGTCTGGTCTATGGAAACAGTCCTCAGATGGGCGGCAGGCCTGAGAGAGAGGGCGGAATGAAAGATAATGGAAGGAAAGGCAGTCATGAAAAGGGGGATATGCCTGGCGGCGGGGACTGGGTTCCTGATCCTGATAAGAGCCCGGAAGGGATATAATAAGAACGATAGATAACAGTTCAAGGATTATCTGAACTGTTACAACAGTAGATTTTTTTCCAAAAGATTGCAGACTTTTGTTCTTTTTTACTTTGGATGGGTATGATATATTAAATGATACGAATAGCGGATGATCTGTGTTTCAGGATGAAAGATTTTGAACAGGGGGCATAAGATGAACAAAAGAATCATATCCATCATTTACGAATTGTGCGGGACGCAGGCGGAAATTTTTGAGGGGAAACGGAACATACAAAAAGCAGGGGTCGGGAGCAGCAGGCAGTATTCTTATTCGATCAGCATTTTATAGGCGGGACTGCGGCAGGATATCATATCGGAACGTTATTCAAATAAAGTGATAGACGGATATACCAGATTTCTTTAAAGTATTGTTATTAAAATGGAAAAAAGCATATTGCTATTGAAATGGAAAAAACTGCTGTGAGATAGGAACGATTTTACAGCAGTTTTTTCATTGGATAATTTGGAGCTGGAACTATTCCTTTCTGAACAAATTTTTTGAAAATGGTTGCCAGATATTCTTATGTCTTTTTTAGAAAATAAAAGCATAATAAGTTAATTTTGTACATTGCCCTTTACAATACGCAGGCTTTCATCGATTCTTTTGATAATGTCCTTATGATTATCAATCGCCTCCCGCATGCGCTTTGATTCCTCTAAATATTGTATTGCCATTTTTTCATATTCTGGTAAGTCATCTTTAGATGCACCTGCTACCGTTTCGCCATTTCTTAATGCAACGACTATGCTTTTACAGGTATCACCTATATTTCTTAAAGTTACAAATTTTTTTATATGCGGTTTATCACCATAATACTTTTGAAAGTCTGGTAAAAATGAAAGTCGCAGCCTGACTGCATCTACTAACTTCCCAGCCTGATAATGGTCATTTGCAATGTTCTCTTTTGAAGTAAAAATATAATCTTTGATATCTTCATCTCCGTATTTTGAATACAGATCTTCCCGCAGTTTCAGAGATGACTGATGATATTTGATTGCTTCATCATAATGATACTGTCTATTGTTTTTTAAAGAGATGTCAACCACTTTGTCGGTTTTTAGCTTCTGTTTTATTAATTCAATGTCCAATTTTAGACAGGCATTATAATATGCGCCAATATTGCTCAGTACCTTTCCTTTTAGTATATTTGCTTCTTTATAATTCTTGCCAAACATTTTTTCTATTGCTTCTTCTGCTTTTTTGAGATAAGAAAATGCTTGTGTCAGATGTGTCTCATCCGGCAGTCGACTCTCTTTCGAATGTACACATAAATAACCGATACTATTTGCGGATACGGCATATGTATAAAGAGCACGATCATGGGTGTTTCGGCTCAAAGACTCTGCCTCTACGCTTCCATCAAATGCTTTATCCCTCATGTCGATATCATCATAAGATGAAAACAAATTATTTGCCAGTTCCACAAAATCATTGTCATTATATGGATTCGCGTCGTCCAAAATATCGATATCTTTTTTTTCTGGTAAAATCCGTTTGAAATAATCATATAAGGACTGTGCATGATTAATATTGTCCATCTCTTCGAAAACTGTACTGCCTGCTTTTTCTATAGACCTTTTTTCAAGCGCTTTTCCAAGGCAGTGTACTAGATTACGCAGCTTCAAATAGCCTAAACTATTATTCTTTGCTTTGTCATAAACAAGCTTTTTAACGATTTCATGCATGAAATAATCATCGGTTTCACTTTTCTTCACCCATCCAAGCTGAATCAGCTTGTTCATGCAGTCAGTCTTAAATTCAAATCGGATATGCTGAGGATGAAATGCTGACTCTGCCAGAACAGCAAAAATCTGCATCAGGTCTGTTTCACTTTCAGACAATTCGTCCATATTAACCAACATCTGCAAATGATGGGTTATTTTTTTATAGATAGCTGCCTTATTATTTAAATTCTCTATATCGCATAACTCACTCAGGTCAAATTTTTTTAATTTAAGTTTATCTACAAATTTATCCATTATTTGTGATGCTTTGGAATAATCACTTTCACCACACCTTTCCCGGGCGTGATTTGCCAAGATTTCTATTGTCAATGTATGGCCGCCGGCCATTTTAACAAGTTCATGAACAGCTTTATTTTTTCGCCAGATTTCTGTTATTTGTGAGGCGAAATACCTGATGAATAAGTCTTCTGGAACAGGGAATGCCCATCCTAAATTTATATAATAAATATTTTTTGTGTATGGAACAATATATTGTAGTTCTTGTTTATTGATATTGTCCCTTGATGTCACAAATATCTGACATCTGGATGCAAACTTGCTAAAAGTATCGTCTTCCTTCAAATGCCAGTTATTTGGCAGATTGTCAACAAACAAAATATAATGATTAGTCGTTTGTTTAATATTGATTTCTCTTGTTTTCAGCGTAGTTGTCCAATTATCTAAAAATGTCATATGGAAAATTTTGGTATTGATTGGGAGGTTTTTCTGGGTTTTGTCCTTAATATCATAGTATAAACGGTTCATAAGCGTTGTTTTTCCGATGCCGCCTAAGCCCGTAATGTATATAAATTTGCTTTGAAACTCATCCTGCATACTGGTAATCATAGCTTCGTTTGTTTCGCCATATACTTTTTTTAACAGATTTGTCGTATTGTTTTCATCCCTCCTTTCAACGAAGCTATGAGGAAAAGGGACTGGAGGATAATTATACTCGATTATTCCCACTTCCCTGCCAACAATTTCTAGTAAGGTTCTGACCAGATCATGCCGTCCTTCTGGATACCAGATAGGTGTAATATGATATTTTTTTAATTTTGTGTGAAGTATCTCCTGTTTAATTTCATTTTTTTCTTCCGGCATGATTGCATAATGATACATTGGCTGTCCATTGGCAATAATCTTACTCCAAGTATCAAGAAAACGCTCGTGTATCAAACTACATCCTAAAAAGAGTAGCGGTCTGTGCATTAAAATATCCTTTAATGTATTTTGAAAATCTATATTATTATAGACTTTATCATACTGTTCTTTTGTAAAAATATAGTCATTCTCTAATCCAAAATCACCATGTAGTTTAATAATGGCAGGTGCTAGTAAAAACATGATAGCGTTTATCGTATTATTATTTGTATAATTTTTTTCTGCCATGAATTTACCACACCTTGCATAAACATTAGACAACACATGATCATAATTTGTTGTGATTATGTGTGTGCCCGGAAACAGTCGCGGTAATAGCTCCACTGCAGAACCGATTATCTGGTTTTCTGTTATGGGCCTATTAAATATTTGTTCGCAGTATGTCCTGAAAAAATTCTCATCTTTTATAGATTCACGTACTTTACTGGCTGCAGTTTCCATATCACAATCTGTTTCTTGTAAATATTCAATAATGTCTTGTCTGTTGTGATTTTTGCCAGATTGCTTATAAATTCTTTCCATGCTGGAAATCCTAAGTCAACAGACATGCCAGCTCCTACAAAAGGTGTGCAATTGATTAGATGATTGCAATTTTCATGAAATATTTGTTCATTGAAAAAATCAGGATTGAGTCTCCGTAAATCTTCTGGTATATTTATCATATTATTTTGTCCTTTCATTTTCTTATCGTATTCAAAAATCTGCTCATAGCCTGTATAGTCGATCGGATTTCCTGCAAATAATTGCTCGGTTGTTGCAACCCTTGCATATTTCCTGACCATTCATTTGGAAAGCCAATTGTTTCAACCAATATATCATATGGCAGTGATAATGTCCGAATCGCTTCAATCTGCTGATAAGGCACATAAATCTGGCTGGTTATCAGCAAAAGTTTTGTACCCTCTGCAACATGATATTTTTCAAAAAAGAACTTATAAGTATCTGCAGAATTCGCTCTGCGTATTTCTGGCTCTGTAGAAGGTCCTGCTATTGAAATGACAGGAATTTCACCTGAATATGTGCGTATCGCCCAAGAGAGGTTGATATTTACATCATCATGCCGTTTTTCATGAAATTCCGATAAACCAAAGCATTGTTCTGCCCCTTTGCAGATCAGGTCAAATTCTGTTCTTGCACCTTTTGCATAGGTATCAGTGGCGCTTCTTTCTGAATCTGCAATCGGACGGTTTCCGGAAAGCATAATCACTGCCTTAGGATTTAAAGAGAATTGTTCCATTATTTTTTGAGCATACCGTGGACGTAGTAGGCAGGATAATCTTGCTCCGCCTAATGCAACAATGTAATGATAATCTCTTCGCAGTGGAATACTAATACCAGTCAATCCCAAATCAGCGATTCCATTCATAACTGTCTCTGCCTGTTGTGGCGTGAGTTCACTGTCATTCAGAAGCCATCTTGCTGCTTCATTTGTTTTTGCATCCTTGGCTTCACGCTGTTTTTTTCTATAATCCCATTCATCGCTGAAATTTAAAAGCCACTCAACGGTATCCGCCGTACTTAACCCATCTGGTATGCTTGCTCCAAATGAATCTAGTATTTTCTTTAAAGCGGTAGATTGTGTCCATTCATTTATTTTATTAATTATTTCAGGGATTCTTTTTGTTTTTGATTCTGGACAATCAAAATAGATGGCCATGTACTATCACGCTCCTGTTCGATGATAAAACAAATCTAATGTTCTTAATACTTATGCAATACCCTATTGGGCAATATGAATATACTACGCATAAAATTATATCACAATTGTGGTTAAATTTCAACTGTTTTAGACTACGTAGCAGAATAAACGCATGAATGGATATTCCCTAATTGCCATCTAATTATTTGGTCAG
>CAOKJJ010000199.1 GCA_948468465.1 uncultured Eubacterium sp.
TTTTACAACAGCGGTAACAGGATTAAAGACAGTCGTAACAGCAATCGGCGCAGGAGTGGGCGTGTGGGGCGTCATCAACTTGCTCGAAGGATATGGAAATGATAATCCGGGCGCAAAAAGTCAGGGCATCAAGCAGCTCATGGCGAATTAGATGTAATCAAAAGAGAAAGGAAAAGCACAGTCCAGACAAGAGGCAGATTAGTCAGGAAATATTTGCGGTATTTCAGTGAAACTGATACAATAAGGTGGAAAAGTTACTGTAAGAAGAAACAAATACTGATTTTGGCGGGAGGCATTATGGAGCGGAATGTTAATGTTATCAAGGATATATATGGTAATAACATTGTGGTTATAAATGATATACGGTTTAAAGGGAAACGTTCTGTTAAATGGGATGATGTAAAAAAGTACCTGGAGAAATTTATTGGTGAGTTTTATGAAATAGCAGATACGAAAGATATCGTATATATAGGCAGTGACCTGCCTGATGAGTACACAGGGTCAAAATATACATATTCGTTAAAAGGAACGGCCGCAAAAGCGAAAGCGAATGCAGCACAGGGGATTCCGGAAATGCTGGAGATTGCTGTCAGCAGGCAGTTTAAGCAAAACCAGGAGAAAAAACACCAGTGGAATGCGAAAAATGGATGGTATAAATATGAATCCAGGTTTGCACTTCCCGTGTTTGCAGAAAACGGGGAAGTGGAAAGGTATAATGTATTTCATGCTTCTATGCTGATCAGGCATGCAAATGATGGCAGACTGTATCTTTATGATGTTCTGGAAATAAAAAAAGAAACAGGCAACCCTTTGGAATCCTAAGATTTTACTTGGAAAAAACCCATCTCTTTCTGAAATCTATTCTAAAGGGTAAAAGTACTGGTGTCAAGGTTAAATTTTTCTTTTTTGCTGGAATGGCTATGACTGCACGAATTAAATATATGATAAAAAGCGCCGCCTGACAGGCTTATGCCTGCCAAGCGGTATTTTTTATCTCCGTTTTCGGCTGACTAGAGGAGAATCTTTGTAATAGCCGGATTTTTTCATGACCTTTTTGAATGCCTCACGGTCCTGTTCAGACAGTTTCCCGTAATTGATCTGCAGCTGTTCGCACATGATATGGCAGAACACATCCAGGAAGGTTCCGGGAGTACGCAGGGCTTTCTGCACGGCCTGTATCATTTTCAGCGAATTGGAATCATCCGGGGCGCTTTCGCGGTCATTTTTGTGGGCATTGCGGATGTCATGCAGGATGCCGTCCCATGTTTTATGCGTGACGTGGCAGAAAAAATCTTCTTCCTGTATCTGTGATGCCTGCAGTGCTTTTATGGCAGTATCATTTTCTTCCGGCTGGTATCTGCTCTAGACTTCCGCCCTTGTGATTTCCAGAAGGCCGTTCAGGTCTTGGAATCGCATGGTGGCGATCCCGTCGACGTAGATTTCCGTGTCTGCCATGAGTTCCCTGAATTTTTCATGCGTGGCAATTTCGCAGAGCAGGCGGTTGTTGATGCTGCCGCTTTTTAACAGATCCAGCATTTCATCGCTTAAATGCAGTTCCGCAAGTTCTGTGCCGGCATGGCTCCTGTTTTCAGTCAGGCACAGGAGGTAGTCCATGGAAACATTGTAAAATTTCGCCAGCGCGATAAGGCTTCCGTGGTTGATCTCTTTGTAATCATCGTTTTCGTAGTTCCCAAGCGCAGACTTGGAAATGCCGGTGGCTGCCGCCACGTCTTCCAGTTTTAAATGGCGTTCCGTCCGTAAGTCTTTCAGACGTTCCTGTATGGTTGTTGCTGTTTTCATGGTATCTGTTTCCTTTCCCGGCGGCTGTATGCCTGCCGCCTTTTATCCAATTATACCATTCATTCCACAAACGTGGAAATCCCTTGTTTTCCGGCGCAGTTCCTATTTTGTGGATATACGGGAAACGGGTCGGAAATGTCCTATGATACATTCATCCCCAGAGGGGGAGCGGAAAACAGAATGACCGGGCTGGCCTGATACGCCGCCCACAGGAGCATGCGGCGACAGCCTGAGCGGATGAAAATCCAGGACGGCGGAGCGTGCCAGTGAGGCGGGACGCTGCCGGAGAGGGGGCAGGAACGGGGCCGGAATAAACCGGCGGGGCATTATCTGAAAAATACTGGAAAAGAGAAAAGCATGCATCTGGAACAGGCGCACTGCGGATGAACCGGGCAGATAAGCGGATATGGAAGAAATAAATGGAAAAGGATGCAGGGGCGTCCGGACGGGAGGAGAATGAAGTTTACAAAAAATGAGCTGATAATGGTCGGCAGGCATGCTTCCGGGGGAAGGGAAGAAACTATTGAAAAACTTGACATGGAACGGGCAGTATCGGAAGATGCGCTTGACAGGGCGTTCATGTATAATGCAGCAGAAAAGCTGAAACGGCTGGCGGAGCCGGAATGCAGCCGTTTTATTGCCGGGGTGCGGTCGGCAATGGCAGAGATGGACGGCTCCATACACCGGAAGCTTGCACTGGCCAGGGCAGAAAAAAATGTTGTGCTCGGGCATGACATGTCAGGCAGGGAGCGTTTCCAGGAAGACACAGGGCATATGATCCTGTTTGACGTCCTGAAAGACAGCAGCCCGGCAGGAAGCAGGGGTGACCATTACCGTGCGTTCTTATCGGATGAAAGATACCGGAATGCAAAGCAGAGTGAGGAGCGCGGGGAAATTAAAATAAGGAGCCATGCAGTGGTGAGGGACGGCAACATAATACCGGACAGAAAGCAGCGGGAGCATGCACGTTAGGGAAAACAGAAAGGCGCCCCGTGCCTGAAGTGCGGAACGCCTTATTTTTCCTGCGGGATGTTTTCGTCCGGCACATATACCATGATATCCTCTATCCTGCATCCGAGGATGCGGCAGAGCCGGTCAAGGATCATGGTCTTGACAACCATGTTTTTCCGCAGCCGGTGGAGCTGCGCCTTGTCTATCCCATAGTCATTGATCAATTTGTACTGGCTGATGCCTTTTTTCTTTAGCGTAATCCAGAGCGGATCGTATCTGATCATGCTGCAAATCCCTCCTGCTTGTATTTTAAGCGCAGGTGTTTTATAATGATATGGTGCGTATATACTCCCTATTCCATGCAGAAAGGGAAGAAAAAATAAAGGCGGGAAGTTGAAGTGAAACTGAATGATTTTAAGGACAGTCTTTTTGATCTGATGAATGAGATATGGGATCTGGAAATATGCGATATAGAAGCGGATGACAGGAATAACCGGTTTCTGGTCGCGGTGAAGGACGGGAGTATATTTGAGATTGAGTGCCGGAGGAAAACGGCCGGACAGGATGCAGAAAAAATATAATATCAGGCAGCCCGGAAACTGGCTGGAAGAAAGCGGTTGATTTGTAAAGGTCAGCCGCTTTTAAGTTTTCATTTAGCTACATAGATCAAAGAAAGAGCGGCTGGTCTAAAAAATCAGCAAAGCTTTTAAATTATTTCGCCGGACAGAGAACAGAAATCGGACTGTTAAAAATATCTGGCTTATATTTTAGCGGATATAGTTTCGCTGGATTTTATTTTGGAAAAGAAAAACAGATGAAAGGAAAACATTTTTTATGGAAGGCAGATATGAACCTGCGGCCTGTTTTTTTGAAGCGCCATAAGGCGCTAGTTTGCAGGTCGAGGGCGGCAGCCCCGCCCAGAGAACTGGCGCCTGCGCCAGTTCGTACTGGGTATTGCCTGACGCTAAAGACGCAGTTTTTGGCAGCAGAGCTGCCACTGCCCTTCGGGGAAAATCACAGGAGAGGAGGAAATTCTTTGAAGCTGACCAGGCACAACGGACGTTCCGGCAGGCACGGTGTTTACAACCCGCGGCACAATGACAGGCAGTTTGACCTTGCCAACAGTGAACATATAGACACGGAACTGGCTGCAAAAAATATTTACTGGGACTGCTACCGCGGTTACACTACACCCGGTGACCGCGAGAATGCGGACATCCCGGATTTCTGTTTTGAACGGATTGAGCAGATTTATTATACAGACCAGTATGGGGAATATGTGAACGCGCAGAATGAGAGGAATCTGAATAACCGCCATCCGGAGCGCTGCCGCACCACCGGGGATTTATTAAAAAATAATAAGACCTGCCCGGAGGAAAGCATCTACCAGATCGGCACGATGGGGGAATCCGTTTCACCTAAAACGCTTGTCCTCATAGCGGCTGAATTTTATGAGGAGTTTGAAAAACGCTATGGTGCCCACGTTCACATCCTGGACTGGGCGCTGCATCTTGACGAGGGTACGCCGTACATCCATGAACGGCATGTCTTTGACTGTGAAAACCGCTATGGAGAACTCTGCCCGCAGCAGGAAAAGGCGCTGGAGAAACTCGGCATACAGCTTCCTGATCTGGACAGGCCGAAAGGCCGGAACAATAACCGCAAGCAGGCTTTTGATGCAGAGTGCCGGGAGCTGCTTTTTGAGATCGCGCAAAGGCACGGGCTGCATCTGGACCGGGAGCCGTCCTATGGCGGGCGCGGCTACCTGGAAAAGCAGGATTTTATCATTGCCAGGCAGAAGGAACGGATTGCAGAAAAAGAAAAGGCGCTGGAAGAGCTGACGATAAAGATCAGTGATGTGGAGGCAATCCTGAAAGATGCTGCGGACGTGGCATATGAAAAAGCCTGCGGCGTTGTGGCGGACATTGCGCGGAAGGAAACGCAGAAAGCCGACCTTGCATCCATCGGGGAATACAGGGAATGGGTGGCACGTCCGGAACGCGGTCTGAAAAAAGACAGGCGGGAGTTTGCCATAAAGTGCGTGGATGCAGTGAAGAATAAGCTGGGGAGCCCGGAAAATAAAAAAGCAGTGGCGGCAAAAGTGAGGGCGGCATTAAAAACTCCAAATGTGAAGGAAGCCGCTGTAGGACAGATCCAGGCAAAAACCAGGGTATCCATTAAGGAAAAGCTTGAAAAAGCCAGGCAGGATGCTGACAGGAAAAACCGGGAGCGCTGGGAAAAGGCAGCACCGGCAAGAAAAAAGAATATGGATATGGAGCTTTGAACATCTGCATTTCTGACAGAGAACGGCAGGTGTTTTTATTTTGACAGTAAAAAGTGTGCGGGCGTGTTTGAATCCCATGCAGGATTCATTAATTACAGAAAGGGGCTGTGTTTTTTATGAATGTGTTTGAAGCGGTCAAAGAGGGCGTGACCACACGGCAGGCGGCAGAAATGTATGGAGTTAAGGCCAGGAGGAACGGCATGGCGTGCTGCCCATTCCATAACGACAAAAATCCGAGCATGAAGCTGGACAAGAGATTCCACTGCTTCGGATGCCAGGCTGACGGGGATGTGACCGATTTTGTGGCACGGTTTTATGACATGGGCCTGAAAGAAGCAGCGGAGAAGCTGGCAGCCGATTTTGGGATCCAGTATGACACAAATGAGAAAGGCCCGCCGCAGAGGGTATCTGTCCGCAAAAAGATTTCAGATATAAGGAAGATAAGGAACGCGGAGCAGCACTGTTTCCGTGTCCTGTCGGATTATTATAATCTGCTTGTCCAGTGGGCGCAGGAATACAGGCCGCAGCAGCCCGGGGAGGAATGGCACCCGCTGTTTGTGGAGGCCATGCAGAAGCGGGAATACGTCGGATACCTGCTGGACATCCTGCTGGACGGCACGGAAGAAGAAAAAGCCATCCTTTTAGCGGATCATGGGAAGGAGGTGCAGCAGCTTGAGCAGCGGATATCAGAATATCCCGCCGGCCGTGCGCCAGGCCGCGCTGAACGTGGCAGAGGCCATGGAGCCGGGCCGGAGCGTTGAGGAGATCCGGGAGATGCTCGACACTACGCAGAAAGGGCAGGCGGCAAATACGATCCATAACTGCAAAATGGTGTTCCTGCTTGACCCGCTGCTGAAAGGGGCTGTCCGCCTGAATCTTTTGACAGAGCGGGTCGACATTGTGCGGGATGTCGGCTGGCGCAGGGATTCCAGCGTGCTGACGGATACGGATATCAAATACCTGCTGCTTTATTTTGAGGAGAATTACGGCATCACGAATGAAAAGAAGATACAGCATGCGCTTGGGATTGTGGCAAATGAAAACTGCTACCATCCTGTCCGGGACTGCCTCTGTTCCCTTGTATGGGACGGGCAGCCGCGCATACGTTCCTGCCTGCATCATTTCCTCGGCGCCGGGCAGGGCAGTTATGAGGAGGAAGTGCTGCGGCATTTTCTTTTAGGTGCGATCCGGCGTGTATTCCTGCCGGGCTCCAAGTATGAGGAGATGCTCTGCCTGGCAGGGGGCCAGGGAGCGGGGAAAAGTTCTTTTTTCCGGCTGCTTGCGATCAGGGATGAGTGGTTCAGCGATGACCTGAAAAAACTGGATGATGAAAAAGTGTACACGAAGCTGCAGGGGCATTGGATCATAGAAATGTCGGAGATGCTGGCAGCGAACAGCGCAAAAAGCATCGAGGAGATCCGCGCCTTTATCAGCAGGCAGAAGGAGACCTACCGCACGCCTTATGAGGCGCAGACAAAAGACCGGCTGCGGCAGTGTGTGTTCGGCGGCACTTCCAATACGCTGGATTTTCTGCCGCTTGACCGTGCGGGCAACCGTCGTTTCCTGCCGGTCATGGTGCATCCGGAGGAGGCGGAGGTGCATATCTTAGAGGATGAAGCTGCGTCAAGGACGTATATCATGCAGGTATGGGCGGAAGCCATGGAGATTTATAAAAGCGGCAGGTACTCCATGAAGTTCAGCGGTGGGATACAGGAGCAGCTCAGGAAGGTACAGCGGGATTTTATGCCGGAGGATACGGAGGCAGGCATGATCATTGGATTCTTGGAAAGCTACAAAGGAAGCCGGGTATGTTCCAAGCAGCTTTTCCGGGAGGCGCTGCGCCATGAATATGAGGAGCCAAAACGCTGGCAGCTGCACAATATCAATGAGATCATGAATACGATAGTATCCGGGTGGAAGCCGTTCACGAATCCGAGGATGTTTGAAGGGTACGGCAGGCAGCGGGGATGGGAACGTGCCGGCCCTGGCAACGAACTGCCCGGCAACGAAACAGGATTTGTGGATGTGTCGGGCGAAAAAGCGCGGCAGGAGGGGGTTCCGGAGGAGTGGATGGCATAAATTTATGCATCTGTTGCCGGGCTGGTTGCCGGTTCGTTGCCGGGTTCGTTGCCGGGGCATAACTGCCCTGCATGGCCGCTAATCCCTTAATTTATAAGGTTTTTTATAAATATATATATAAGAAATATAGTATATGGCAACGAAAGCAACGAAGAAATGGAAGAAAATGCAGGGGATAAAAATAAAAGGAGTGGTTTTATTTTAAAAGTGTTTTGGCGCTCGTTGCCGGACTTCGTTGCCGGGTTCGTTGCCAGGCAGTTTTGTAAGAACAGGAATATTCGGAAGATCTGTATATTTGTCCTGCATGGGTTCATTGTCAGGCAGTTTTGAAGGGACAGGAATATTTTTTGCGTATCTGTCCTGTATGGGTTTATTGCCGGGCTGTTTTGATAATGGAGCGGAACATCATCCGGCAGATCTGTTTTCTGCTGTGTTTATATGCCCGACAAGAGCAAAAAAAGAAATGAAAAGATGACAGGCTGTGTATCTGTCCTGTATGGATTTATGATCAGGATGTTTGAAAGGGGGAAAGCAACATTTATGGCAAAAAATAGAACAGAGATATATGTATCAGCGGTGTATGACGGGCAGCTGGACGCAACGGATGTGTTTGTAGACCTGATTGCACAGAAATATGGAAAAAACAGGGATTTTACGGAAGAATGCCTTGTAAACGCGCAGGGTTCAGACTATAATGATGGAAAGGCCCGGCAGGGCCTGGCACCGTCTGGACTGTGCGGGTAATCGTTTATGGCAGACGGACTGAACTATGCAATGAAGGGCGGGACATTTGGACAGAATTACCGTGCGGCTGTTTACTGCAGGCTGTCCAAGGATGATGACCTGCAGGGCGAGAGCGCAAGCATCGCAAATCAGAGGGATATGCTGGAGAAATACTGCATAAAGCAGGGATGGGAGGTCGCAGCCGTATTCCAGGAAATGTAAACCGCTTAATTGATACAAAGGGAATGAACAGAATATCGGGAAAACTGCTGAAAACAAGGGATTCCGGCACGTTGGTTGTTGCTGGAATTCCTTGTTTGCTTTTGGGGCTGTGCCAGGGCAGCACGGGAACAGCGGTTATGGACAGCCACAGTGGTCATAAATCTGACCCCTCTGTGGCTGTTTTGACCCCTGCGGCTAAAGGTCTGACCCCTATGGCTGTGAATGTGACCCCTGTGGTCACGGTTTTGCCCCCTCCCCTTTATAATGTACCCATAGATGTGGACAAAAAATTTGACCCCAATCCCATACCATA
>CAOKJJ010000200.1 GCA_948468465.1 uncultured Eubacterium sp.
GGAACGGCAAAATTTTTTACACTTCTTTTACTTCTTTATCTCACATGAGCAAAGATATTGGGCTTATATCGCCGGTCTGTTATTTTATTCAGGCTTCTGCCCCTTTTAACCGTTCTACCAACGCCTCTTTTGAAAAGCTGTTCATAGATGCAAAGGTAATGACAAGAGGTACAAGTATCAACACCCCTGCATAAGCAGCGGCAAAAAACGCCGGGAATCTGAATTTCATATAAAAAGCGCCTATACGATACAAAATCAGGCTCAGTGCATAGCCACACAATGTCCCAATTGTCATCGTCACAAAAACAGTCGTAAATACAAGAAGCAGGCTTTCACCAAGAAGCATTTCATTCATCTGCCCTTTACTCATGCCAATGGATTCTAACATTGCAAGTTCCTGTTTACGGGTAACAATATTCGTAATCAGCGTATTCATCATGCTTAAAATACTGAATGTCATAATAAATGCAGAAAGCCCGCTGATCGCTCCGAACATTTGATTTGCGTTCTGTGTATAAAGGGCTTTATGGTCTGCAAAAGTTTCCAGATCCAATTCCGGTCTTTCTGCTATCATCTGTGCAAGGATTTCTCCAACTTCAGCTTCTTTTTCCGCCTGCGTCGATACGAGAAGTCCTTCATTTAAGCTGTCATAAAAAACCTCGTTTAAAACAGCCTGCTCCGGCATCAAAAACCACCCTGTCAATTTCTCGCTGTTGTCAAGATTATACTGATTGTTCAAAGTACCAAGGATCGTAACCTCTTTATCCGCCATTTTGATACCGTCATAATAATGCAGTATAATCTGATCACCTACGGCAAATTTCCAGCCATATACCTCTTCCGCCACGCTGTTGTCTGCCACAAGGATATAATCGCCACTCATCAGCTTTTTATAGTCAGCGTCGCCTTCTTCCAGATATTTACCGATCTCTTTTACCTCTGCTTCTGTCAGCGGAAAAACCGTATCGTCATTTCCATACTCATCATGAATGGGATAATCGAATCTGATGCCAAAATTTTTCATTTCGCTCACCTCTTTTACACCATCCAAAGCAGAAATTTCCTGTATCAGTTCCTCATTCAGCGGCGTTTTCGCCTGCAGACCGCTCATACCATTTTCATTTAGTTCTATTGCCGCTTTAGAATAGCAAATATAAAACTCAGCGTTTGCAAAATACCCCTGCCTTGCAAAACCTTCTTGATCAAAAGAAGACATATAAGAGGCCGCCGTCATAAACAGAATACCTCCCAAACCCAGCGATGCAAAAGTAATGGCTGTTTTTTTCTTATTCCTGGAAAAATTCATCATTCCTAACCCCAAAGGCGTCAACGTACGGCACATCCTTTTATTTTTTGCCTTTTTCATCGTTTCCTGAGGAAGATAACGCAGCGCCTCCATCGGAGAAACAGCCGCCGCAATCCGCGCAGGTTTGCGCACTGAAATCATTGTGATAAAGAAAATAACTGCCAAAACAAGGATAAGTACCAGCAGTGTATTCCCTATTTGAAATCCGTCTGGGATCATAAAATATCCTGCAATACCGCCAATACTGATTCCCACCGGAGCAGAACGCCAAAACAGGATACTGCCTTCACGGGAAACAAACTTTTTCATTTGCTTTTTCGTCATTCCTATCGTACGAAGCTGGCCAAACTGATGTATTCTGCCAATGACAGACAAATAAAATACGCCATAAACAACCAGAACATAGGCAAGCAGTATCACGATACCGATCAGACCATAAAGCATAACCGACTGCATATCAACAGACAGTGAGTCCATAAACGCTTTCGACGGATTGATATATTTTCTTTCGATCCCTGCGTCGCTTCCGATCAGATACATTGCCTCTTTGCAGTCTTCCGGATGCATTTCCTCCGCACCATACAGTTTTGCGTATACCTCGTATGGCATATTCTTTAACTGACTGCCATTTTCAGCATAGCTTTCTGAAAGGAATAGGGAAAACTGTTTTGCCGCTTCGCCGCCCTTTAAAATACCGGACACAGTAAACTCTTCTATACTGCCGTCATAAAAAGTAAACGTCACATTGCTTCCAACAGCCGGCTGTATATTCATTTTCTTTAATGCTTCCGCCTGTAATGCGATTTCATTTTCCTTTTCCGGCATTTTTCCGCTTTCCAGTTCTCCGACCCGGATCTGATCTGACAGCCCGCTTACATAATAAGGCATAATATCAAAACCATCCATTTCTGAAAGAATTCCGGCTTTAACCTGTATCTGGCAGGCAATGCGTTCATCCCTTTTTAACTGTTCCGCCTGTTCATCAGTAAGGTTATAGTAGCTCACCTGCTGTCTATGGGAAAGTTCATTTTTTACCCGTTGCTTCTGCCCCGCCGCAAACATCAATATTGCCGTAAGCAGGGAAGCCGCCAGAGTAATGGTAACCATTACAAAAATATTACGCATGCGGCTTGCTTTCAGGCTTTGTCCTGACATATGAAAAATTGCTTTTTTTGTTATTTTTTTATTGTTCATTTTTATACCTCATCTCCGCTTCAGCGGACTCAAAATCAATAGTTGAAAGCGTTTTTCTTTCAACCTTATACCCCATTTCCGCTTTAGCGGACTCAAAATCAATAGTTGAAAGCGTTTTTCTTTCAACCTTATACCCCCATGTCCGCTTTAGCAGGCACATATCTTACCGTCTTCAATCCGTATCCTCACATCCGCCTTTTCTGCAATTTGGGGATTGTGGGTAATCATTACAATTGTCTGGTGAAATTTTTCACTTGTCATTTTTAAAAGATCAACAACCTTATCACTGGTGCGGCTGTCAAGATTTCCTGTCGGCTCGTCAGCTAAAATCAGGGCCGGCTTTGATACAAGAGCGCGGGCAATTGCCGCCCTCTGCTGCTGACCGCCCGAAAGATGGCTGGGATAATCGGAAAGTTTTCCGTCCAGCTCCAAAAAACGTACAATTTCATCCAGAAATTTTTTATCTTCCCTCTTCCCGTCCAGACGCACAGGCAGAACAATATTCTCATATACCGTAAGATAAGGAATCAGATTATAGTTCTGAAAAATAAAACCGATCCGCTGACGGCGGAACACTGTAAGCTGTTCCTCACTCATCAGTTCTATACTTTGATTGTCTACCTGCACGCTGCCCGATGTAGGCGTATCCAATCCCCCGCACATATTCAGCAGAGTGGATTTTCCACTGCCTGATGTACCGATAATAGCGGTGAACTGTCCCTTTTCGACTGATATATTTACATCATCCAGCGCTTTCACAAGACTTTCATCTTTACCATAATATTTTTTCAAATGCAATACGTTCAATATAGCCATAACCACTTCCCCTTTCATCTCAACGTCGCTTTCTATTCGCATCATATTCCATAAAAAAAACAAATTCAACCGCAGCCGCAATTTCTAATATTCATGATGCAAAATCTAACCTCTGACTTTTTACATCGTAAAAGCCTGCTGTCTTTTTCTGACAACAGGCTTTTATAAATGCAGCCATATTCATTTCTTAATGAGTACCGGGACACCGTCAAAAACGATATTATATCATATCCCCCCAATAATCCGTCAGCTTCATCATAAATTCTTTGCGCTTCGGCTGGCTGATGGGAAGACGTTCCCCCGTATCCAAATGCAGTTCCAATCCTTCCACTCCTTTTACACGGGATAAATTTACTATAAAACTCTGATGGCACTGTGCAAATTGGGGATATTGGCAAAGTAAAGCACAAACAGATTTCATATTTTTATAAATCACTTGTTCTTTTCCCTCAAAATGAAGCATTACATTACGCTTGTCTGTTTCGGCATAGCACAAATCTTTATACAGTACTTTATATTTGCCGCTGTCATTGGAAAAACTTAAATACAGCTCCTCTTTTCCGTGATAGCGGCTAAAAAAGCGGTCCAACTCCATTTTTAGCACACTATATCTGACCGGTTTTAAAAGATAATTGACCGCACTGTATTCATATCCTTTCCATACATATTGTTTCAAAGAAGTCAGAAAAATAAGTCCCACTGTGCTGTCCGTTCTGCGGATTTCTTCTGCAGCCCTTAATCCGTCGAGCTGTTCCATCTTAATATCCATAAAAATCAAATCATAATCCGCCTGATATCCTTTCAGCAATTCACTGCCGTCATGATAAGCAAAAAAGCAAAACTCCCTGCCTGCTTCAGCTGCATACCGTTCCAGATTTTTCTGCAGCTCCTCAATGAAGATATCTTCATCATCACAAATTGCTATCTTATACACATCTGTAACCTTCTTCCTCTATACCGTCCTCCATACAGCAATTACCGCCCCAATCGCGATGCAAAAATCCGAAATATTAAATACGATCTTAGAAAGCCCTCTCAACGCCTTATTCTCTATGTGTATGCTGAAATAATCCACAACATATTTTCTTCTCAGTCTGTCATAAGTATTACTGTAAGAACCGCCAAGTAAAAGCGACATTCCAAGCTTTAATGGTTCATTTCCTTTTTGTCCAAGTGTAAACAGAAACACAATTGTAAGTAAAGAACATAACAGAATAGAAATGCCTTTCACGATACCCGGGTGATTTTCACCTAAGTTCAGAAACGCGCCTCTGTTGTGATACTTTTTAATTTGCAGAAGCCCCCGTAACGCCGGCCTGACCTCGCCAGTCTTCTTCGTTTTTTCGATATATCCCTTTATAAATCCATCCAGTAAAAAAATTCCCGCCGCAATTCCTATATAAATCATTTATGCTCCCGTCTCAGATCTGTTCTTATCCCATTACAATGATTCTGAAGCAAGTGTAAACTGATTCACCAATTCCTTCAGGCAGGCTGCCTCAGCAGATAACTGTTCACTCGCAGCTGCGCTTTCTTCCGCAGAAGCACTGTTACTTTGTACTACAATCGAAATCTGATTAATTCCCTCGGAAACCTGTTCAACCGAATCCGACTGTTCACTGGATACGATTGCAATACGGTCAATAGCATCCACTACAGACTGAATACTATTTACGACACCAAGCAGAACATCTGCCGTATTTTGAGCTATTTCCGTACCGATATGTACTGCGTCCGTAGAATTTGCAATCAGTTCCGATGTATTTTGGGCTGCCTGTGCAGATTTGCCTGCCAGATTACGAACCTCCTCCGCAACAACGGCAAATCCCTTCCCTGCACTGCCGGCTCTGGCTGCCTCCACTGCCGCATTCAAGGCAAGTATATTGGTCTGGAATGCAATATCATCTATCGTTTTCAGAATCTTTGCAATCTCTTCGGAGCTGGTCTGAATCCTTTCCATAGCCTCTACCAGATTCTGCATCTTCTGATTGCAAAGAAATACTTCTTCGCCGGTCTGATGTGTCTGGGTCCTGACATCCAGTGCCCCGTTTGCCGTATTTTTAACTTCCTCAGAAATGATACTGATCCTCGTTGCCAATTCCTGTACTGAACTGGCTTGTTCTGTAGTACCCTGACTAAGCGTCTGTGCACTTGAGGACAATTGATCACTGGCATTTGCTACCTCTTCTGCAGAATGATTTACCTGACACATAGCGTTGCTCAGTTCCACTTTCATATTGCGCATGGAAAGTAAAATATCCTGAAAACTGCCAACATATACTTCTTCATGCTTTGTATGAACATCCAGATTCTGATTTGCCATTTCATTAAGCAAATAGCTGATGTCGCTGATGACGGTACGAAGTCCTTCCACCAGAGCTTCCGTTGACCTGACAAGCACCCCTGTTTCATCCCGGTTGGTAATTCTGGGCATCGGTGTTTCCAGATCGCCTTCTACAAGCAGCTTCATCCGATTTACACATGCCTTCATAGGTCTGCCAATGTTAAGAGCCAAAGTCAGGGCAACAATAATGGAAATCAATATAGAAATTCCAATCACCGCTATATTAATCACCATTGCATCCCGCGTGGATTCCAGATAATTGATCTGCGGCGCTGTTACGGCAATGCTCCAGCCGTCCGTATTCAGTACGGGAGCATAGGCTGCAAACATTTTATGTCCTCCGCTCGTATAACTTCCAAATCCGTTTTTTCCCTGACGCATCTGCGCGTGAATTGCAGCCAGTTCCTGCAGCGAAGAATCACTCTGCGCCTCCGCTTCTATATTTTGAACTGTAATCGTATCCAGTGTAATATCCGCAATCGTATCACCGGACTTATTAATCATGTATGCCCTGCTGTTCTCGCCAATCTGAATGGCAGATACAATATCATTCAAAAAAGTTTCGTGCGGTACAAAATAAACAACACCGACAATGGATTTCCCATAGCTGCCTTCATCATATATGGGCGCCGCTACCATAATGGACAATTCTCCCGTAATCTTACTGATCAGCGGCTCCGATACAAAAACATTTCCCTGCATGGCCTGACGTACATATTCACGGTCCGAATAATCATTTCCATCAAAAATACTGATTCCATCCGCTCCAACAATATTTCCCCTCTGGAAACCATGCATGGAAACACGCCCGTCTATAATTGCCTGTTTTTCCTCCACTGATACATCCGGGTCGGACAACTGCGGAATACATCCCACCTCCATGACAACGTTTTTATATACCTCCAGTTCCTGCTGTGCGCGTCCTGCCGCCAAAACTGCTGTCTGGCTCATCATCTGCTCTACAGTGGACATGGTATTATTATAATTCAGCATGATACTTGAAGATCCTGATGCAACCAGTCCAATCAGAACAGTCAGAATAAGAGATAAGGTGATTTTTGTTCTTATGCTTTTCATTTTAATGTTACCCCCTGCTCACATAGCTAAAATATGAGATATTTAGATCAACATATTCAACCGTTCTTATTAATCTCATAAATATTATAAAAGTTACTGTTCCTACATGTCAACCACTATCCGTCAGTCGATATATAATTTACTTTAGGCCATATAAATTACCTGCTTTTTCCCGGATTGCACCCACATACCATCTGCGCAGCGTCTTTTATTTACGTACAAAAAAAGATAACAGACCTCTTCCTGTATCAGTCTGTTATCTCCTGTTATTTTACAATAATCTAAATAATCCTGCCCGCTTACTCCACATGAATCTCCTTGAAAATAACCGCGTTATCTGCAGCGCTGCTGTTCATTCCTTCATCTTCCATTTGCGCCCAGTCATCAAGATTGTCAAAAATGAAGATATACAAAGTTTTTATTTCTTTACCCTGAACAGCAAAACCCGCTCTACCTGCCGTTTCCATATCGGAGTAAAGCATTTCCCCATCCTGATTAAAACAAATTGTCTGGCAGGGTTCATAAGACCACCCAAGAAGTTCAAACATCTCTGCATCCGTCATATCAGGATCTTTTGAAAGCAGCTTTTCCCTCCTGTCGTCTGTCAGTTCTCTCTGCTCTCCCGGTGTTGTCGCATGGATGATCACCTGATACGGAGATATCACTACATTTTCAAGTGTAATATTCCCTTTTTTCTCACCCACTTCAATCCTCTTTACATCGGTCTCGTTCACCTCGAACGGAAGGACAATATTCCAGTTGCCATCCGTCCAATGGGATGCAGATATTTCTTCACTGTCAAGCATCCTGTCATCATCATAGCCGAGGCCGCTTATGTTTAAGTTAAGGTTACCGCTGCCCGTCATATTTTCCGTAAGATTCACTTTCAGCATGCCTGCAAATGTGTGACTGTCGATTACCTCTCCCTCAAACGTATTTTCAAGCTGTTCCGGCGAATTTCCATCCACACTCCACGTTCCTCCTATATAAAATCCTGCGGCCGTCCGGTTATCTGCAATATTTATACCGGTATAATGTTCCGGAATATGAGTAAAGTCCGCATCTTCTGCTTCAATATTTACTGTAAAGAATATAGAATATCCATCACAGTAGATTTCAGATGCAGTCAATGTGATTCCTTGATCCGATACGGAATAATCCACCGTATCCAAATTGCCTGCATAATCCTCATTTGTTAACACAGTTCCCTTATCTGTATAATCACCGGAATATATGACATCATTCTCAACTTTCTCGAAGATTTTTCCAATCACAGGAATCTTTGCTGCAAGCACCGGGTTAAAATATCCCAGTCCGCCAACTCCAATAACAGCTGCAGCAGCTGCCGCAGCTGCAGCTTTTCCCACTTTACCAAACTTCATCATTTTACCTTTCCTCCTGCTATGTACTCGAATTTCTCTATCATGAATTTCAGGAGCAAGGGCCTGCTTTAAGATTTGATCCAATTTTTCATCTGTCATAT